>JAYVJN010000528.1:0-13617 GCA_043769325.1 Acidobacteriota bacterium | reverse complement strand
CTCCAACTATTTCCCGACACCTTGAGCGAGTTAAAATACTGCGCCAACGACACAACATCTGAAGGCGCACCGACAATGGCGACAATCTCCGCTTGGGTGATATGCGTTACGCCACGCGCTCGCAAAAGCATCTCGCCGGTTGCCGCCACGCAGGAAAGAGAATTTAATTGCCTGACAACGGAGCTATCGGCGCGTTCCCCAAGAACTTGCCAAACGCCGCCGGCGCCGACGAGTTTGATTTTCTGCCTCATTTCGCGCCGGCGATGGCTTGCGCGGTCAAACTCTCGCGGCGGGCGAGTTCGAGGTCGCTTTCGACCATCATTTTGACCAATCCCTTGAAGTTAACTTCCGGTTCCCAGCCTAACAAGCGGCGGGCTTTGGCGGCGTCGCCGAGCAGCAAATCCACTTCCGCCGGGCGGTGGTAGCGGGCGTCTTCTGCAACGTATTCGCGCCAGTCTAAATCAAGCAAACCAAAGGTTTCTTCCAGGAATTCGCGCACCGAATGAGTCTCGCCGGTGGCGATGACGAAATCTTCCGGCGCGTCGTGTTGCAGCATCAGCCATTGGGCGCGGACGTAATCTTTGGCGTGGCCCCAGTCGCGTTTGGCGTCGAGGTTGCCGAGGTAAAGTTTTTTCTGCAAACCGAGTTTGATGCGGGTGGCGGCGCGGGTGATTTTGCGCGTGACAAAGGTTTCCCCGCGCCGTTCGGATTCGTGGTTGAAAAGTATGCCGTTGCAGGCAAACAGTTTATAGGCTTCGCGGTAATTGACCGTGATGTGATACGAGTAGGCTTTGGCGCAGGCGTAAGGCGAGCGCGGGTAAAAGGGCGTCGTTTCTGTTTGCGGAACTTCGACCACTTTGCCGTAAAGTTCCGAGGAGGAGGCTTGGTAAAACTTGGCCTGCGGCACAGTTTTGCGCATGGCTTCGAGCAAGCGAACCGTGCCGATGCCGGTCACGTCGCCGGTGTATTCGGGGATGTCGAAACTGACGCGGACGTGCGATTGTGCGCCGAGATTATAGATTTCGTCGGGTTTGATGTCGCCCAAGAGTGTTTGCAGCGAACTGGAATCGCTCAAATCGCCATAGACCAGGCGCATCCGTGCGCTGCGTTCGTGCGGGTCTTGGTAAATGTGTTCGAGGCGGTTGGTGTTAAAAGTCGAGGCGCGGCGAATTAGTCCATAAACTTCGTAGCCTTTGTCCAACAATAGTTCGACCAAAAAAGAGCCGTCTTGTCCGGTGATGCCGGTGATAAATGCGCGTTTTGCCATAATTTAATCGGCGTTCTGGCGGCGCGTTAACGAGGCGCAACCGACGCCGCGTTACCATAACTAATTGCGTGGCGTTGGGCAAGCGGCGAATAGAACGGCTTCGTTAGATTGTCGCAAAGCGGTTTTTGTGATACACCAAATGTGGTCTAAAGATGAGCAAAAGTATTCCGGCATAATGCGGAAGCCCGCACGAAGTAAGGGCGCGACACACACTTACTTCGTGCGTGTTTCCGCATTCGGATTCTACCCGAAAACATAGCCTTACCTGCTTAATACAAGGTAAATTCAGGTTTTAATGGCTTTGCAGCGTCACCAACGCGCTGGTTTTTGAATGTCTGCGCGATAGTCTATTTCCCCCAACAAAAATTTCAGAAGTGATTTTTCTGAATTTTGCCGGTTAATTCAGCTTTACTAAGGAGCAGTGATGCAAATGTCTCGCACTATCAAGATTGAGAAACGTAGCGCCCCGCGCTATCTGGCTACCTTTTATGTGCGCGCCGAATGGGACAATGGGGAAGGCGGGCGCGTTACGGAAGAAGGCAAGATGGAGAATGTCGGGCCGGAAGGAACGCTCGTCCATTTGAACCGTTTATTGCCCAATGTCGGCAGCCAGGTGAGTCTGGCGGTAGCCCTGGACGAAGATTGGCGCGAAGAAATCAGCGTGCAAGCCGAAGTCTTGCGCATTGAACGCAACGCCGCCCATCCGCAAGCCGCGCTCATGCTCTTAAACGCCACCGACGAATGGCTTGGGCGCGTTTGGGAACCGGCCATTCCGCGTCAACCTGAACCTCTCGAAGTGGATGACGATGACGACGATGATGACGATGATGATGATAACGAATTAGCCCTCTAAACCTGGGGCGCTAAGGTGTATAAAAATTATGGCGACAACCTCGATAAACCAGAAAAGCAAACTGTTTTGTGAACGGCGAAAGTTTTTTCGCTACGACCTGAGAAATCCGCTCTCAATTTTGGTCGAAGACACCAAACGCGGCGAGGCGTTGGGTTTAGGCAACGTTACCGAAGTTAGTACGGGCGGCTTATGCGTGCGTAAGTTGCCTTTGCCGGCCAGTTCGCAAGCGGGCGACGAGGTGGATGTGATGGTGTTGGCGCAAGCCCTGGATTTGCCCTTGCACGGACGTTTGGTGCGGCACGGCAACGGGCATTTCGGCGTTGAACTGAGCCTTACCAACGAAGAATGTGACAAATTGGAACGCTTATTAGTCGAAGCCTCGTTTTAAGAAACCGGCTGAAAAAACATAGCCGCAAAAAGCGCAAAAGACACCAGGAAAAGAGTTGTTTCTGTGCTTTTGTGTTTTTTGCGGCTATTATAGCAGTCGGTGTTTCATCCCTCGTTTGAGAATCTTTCTAGCCCCCGAAAACCATGAAAACGCGCGACGTACTACGAGTTACACTCATTGCCATTCTTACGATAGCGGCGGTTTATGCGTTGTATCACGCCGTCAATCTTCTGAGCAGCATCATCCTTTTGGTTATCCTGGCGATTTTCTTCGCCTATCTCATTGCGCCTTTGGTGGAATTGACGGAAACGCTGTTTCACCGGACTAAGCGCAACATTCCGCGCCCGTTAGCAATTGGGTTGGTTTACTTGGGCCTGGCGGTGGGTTTGTGGTTGAGCCTCTCATTTTTGTTGCCGTATTTGGGCGACCAGTTGGGGCAATTCAAAGAGCAAGCACCGGGTTATGTCGAAGGCGTTAAAGGCAAAGCCAAGCAATATAACGAGTTATACAGTCAAAAACTGCCTGCCAATGTGCGCGAGAAGATAAAAATTCAGGCCATCGAGAAAATAGACTCCGCTTCTAAATATGCCGCCGACGAAATACCCTCGCTGCTTTTCAACATTGCCGGCGGCTTGGTTCATTATTTGCCCTGGCTGTTTTTAGTGCCCATTCTGGGATTTTTTCTGCTTAAAGACGCCAGCGAGTTTCGCGCAGCGGCGTTGGAGATGTTACCGCGCGGGCGTTGGCGTTGGCGCGGCGACGAACTTTTCCAAGACCTCAACCGCACTTTAGCCGCTTACATCCGCGCCCAACTCATCGCTTGCGGGCTGATTGGTTCGGTCTGCACGCTGGGCTTTTTGCTTTTGGGCGCGCCTTACGCGCTGCTTTTGGGTTTACTGGCTGGTTTTTTGGAGTTTATTCCGTTGGTGGGGCCTTTGATGGTCGCGGTTATCGCCGCGCTGCTGACACTTATCATCACTACTTCGGCTAGCAAAGCAGGCGCAGTCTTACTCTTTTTACTGGTGCTGCGGCTGATTCACGATTACGTTACTTATCCGCGTATCATCGGGCAAGGCATCCATTTACACCCTTTAGCCGTGATTCTTTCAGTTCTGGGCGGCGCGGAACTGGCGGGTTTGCCAGGCATTTTTCTGGCAATTCCGGTCATTGCAATGGTCACGGTGGTGCATCGCCACTGGCTCGAACACCGTGGCAGCGAAGGGCTTGTGGCTGATATGCTCGCCACCCCACCGCCGCCAGCCAAACGCGGCAAAAAGAAAGACGAAGACGAAACCGAACCACTTCGCCCCACCAAAGACACTACACCCGAAGAAATGGCCCGCCGGCGGCCCGATTTGCTGACCGGCGAACTGCGTCTGGATAAGCTAGACCGCAAAGAGTAAATCGCTAAATTGACACGCTTACTAACGCGCCGGAACAAGTTGCGTCAAGGTGCGCGTGGCTTGCGTGACGCCCGCCGGGGTAAAGGCGAACGCGGGCGGCGTGACTTTGCGGTAATCGGCGAGTTGGTCTTGCCAGTGTGGACTCAGCGGGTCGCCGGATTGCCCAAGTCCAATACCAAAGCGGGTGGCATCCCAGTTGCCAGGTTCGGAGATGTGGCGCATCGAAACGGAGACCCCGACATTGGGCGTCGCCAGCAAAAAGCCGCTGCCGTCTTGCGGGTAAGTCTCAACCGCGAATTGCTTGCCGATGAGCGGAATCTGCGCTAACGGATGGAAAAACCGCGCTTGATTCGCTGCGCCCCAAGTCCATTTGCTCTCGTCCGCGCCGTAGTTTTTACTCAGATTCTTACGCGCCTCTGCGAAGCACACTTGCAGCCACTCGTCGTAACTCGTAATGCTGGATGGCAACCACTCGACACGCCGTTCGGCGATTATTCTGTCGGTAAAACTGGCGTCATTAGCCCAGAAAGTGAAGTTTTTGGCGCGTTCGCCAAGTTGAAACGCCAAAAACCGACGCCGAAAAATGGAGCGGGTTTCGTTGACCAACAGCGCGGTACGCGAATCCGCCGCCAGGAGCCCGTCCCACGCCGCCAAATCGCGCAGAAATTGCTGCCACTCCGCGCTGCCGTTGGACGCGCCCAGGGTTTTGGCGATTTTCAGCGTCTCGCGGGTGAAAATCTGGCCGGAAACGGGCGTGATGTCGCCCTGCGCGGCGAGAAAATCATTAACCGTGAGTTTAGGTTTAGCCGTTAGTAAATCGTAAATCCGTCGCGCCCGCACCGGCGCAAACCATTCGCGCGTCAGGAAATGCTTATAACTTTTGCCCACCACGCGGCTGTTGGCGGTGACAATGATGCCCGAAGGCGGGTTATAACTTTGCGGCAACTCGTTGGCGGGAATCAGTTTTGTCCACTCGCCGTCGTCCGTCGCGCCATCGTAAGGCACACTGCCGTCGCCGGATTTGCGGATGGGAATTGCGCCCGCGCCGTAATAACCAATGTTGCCCACCGTATCCGCGTAAATAAAATTCTGCGTCGGGCCGGTGTATTGCGCCAGAGCGCGGGTGAAACCGGCCCAATTCGTCGCGGTCTGTAACTCGAAAAAGCCCTCGAACTCGCCGGCGCGTGGCGTCAAAGCCGTCCATTGCAAAGCGTAGCTTGTGTTGTCTTTTTCTAAAATGACGGGGCCATGCCGTGTGATGGTTACGTCCAGCGTTTCGCTCACGGTGGCGGGGCTGCTAAAGTCTTTGCGGACTTTGATTTCCTCGCGCCGCACGACGGGTTTGCGCCAACCGCCAGGCGTCTGGTATTCGCCCGCCGCGTTAAATTTTTCAACGTACACATCCTGCACATCCGGCCCTAAATTGGTCGCGCCCCAGGCCATGTTAGAGTTGTGGCCCAACAAAACGCCTGGCACGCCCGGCGCACTCGCGCCCGCCACGCGCAAGCCGGGCGCGCTCAGATGCACGAGATACCAAATGTTCGGGGCTGTTGCCCGCAAGTGTGGGTCATTTGCCAAAAGCGGCTTGCCAGAAACCGTGCGCTTACCCGACACAACCCAATTATTGCTCGCCTCACGCAAATCCTGATTCAAGCCAATTCGTTCCAATGCAAGGGTTTGCCGTTCACGGTCAGCGCGCAACCCGGCTAACAGCGCGTCTGACGGAACAGATAAAGACTTTGAACTTTGAACTTTGAACTTTGAACTTTGAACTTTATCATCCCCAACAACCAGCACATCCAACGGCGAGTATTCGGGGAAAAGCAGTTCTTTCAATTCCGGTTTCAGGTCGGCGAAAGCGGCGTTTTCCAAATCGCCTTGCCAAGTGGTGGAGAGAGCTTCGGCGAAGAGTTTGCCGATGAGCAGCGAATCGGTGGGCCGCCAGGGTTGCGGACGAAAGCCTAAAACCTTGAACTCGGCGGGCAAAGTCGCGTCTGTCAGAGTGGCGAGATAGGCGTTGACGCCGGCGGTGTAAGCTTCCAATGCTGCCCGCGAAGCCGGTTTAAGCAAAGGCCAGGTGGCTTCGACAACCTGCGTAAAACCAAATTTGCGATGCCGTTTGTCCTCTTCTAAAGCCAGCCGCCCCAACACTTCCGATAATTCACCACGCGCCGTGCGCCGCGCCAGTTCCATCTGCCAAAGACGGTCTGAAGCGGTGACATAGCCCTGCGCGAAGTTCACATCGCGCAAAGATTTAGCTTCAATATAAGGAATGGCACGGGAATCGCGCCGCACCAAAACCGGGCTTTGCAAGCCTTTGATTTCTACCGGGACGACAGGGCCTTGAGAGTTGATAGCACAGGGAAAATATAAACACAGCGCGATAAATATGCGCCATCCGCAACGTAACATCATGGCAAAAGTCCTTACACTTACTGGAGTATGGTATAGCACCGCAAAACCGTAACAACAGGGTAAGACGGAATAGAGCTTTCGTCAACGATGAAGCATGGCGAAACTCAAAGGGGTGAGCGATGAGGGATGAGAGGAAGAATCGGGCGTAAAACATGGCACACTTGACGAAGTGCGTGTTTCTGCAAGATGATTGATGGGTAAGGTTGAGTTTGGCTATGTCGGAAAACTGTCTTTTTTGTCGCATCGTGCGGGGCGAGATTCCCGCGCAGATTGTTTACCAAGATGATGACGCGCTGGCCTTTCGGGACATCAACCCGCAAGCACCGACGCACGTTTTGGTGATTCCACGCGCACATCTGGCGTCGCTCAATGAAGCGGAAACACACGATGCCGCCGCGCTGGGGCGTTTGCTCCAGGCGGCGGCAAAAGTGGCGCGCCAAGAAGGTTTGGTCGAAGACGGCTACCGCACCGTCATCAATACCGGCGCGGGCGCGGGGCAAACCGTCTTTCACCTGCATCTACACATCCTCGGCGGACGCGGACTGGCCTGGCCGCCGGGTTAGCAAATTTGAAGAATAGCCACAAGAGGCACAAAAGGCGCAAAATCTAGCCGTTCGTGTCCGCTTACAAGGCGACCTTGTGAGACGAAGGAAGACTACTTTTGCGCCTCTTGTGCTTTATGTGACTATAAATTCCTCTTCCAAACCACTTCTGTAGTTTGGTTACTCTAAAATCCGTGTCGGCTTGTATGTGCGCAATGGCGTCAGGCGGGCCGGGCGCGACGTAAGAGCGCGTAAAGGCGCGGTGGTTTGGGTAATGGCGCGCGGCGCGATGAAGCCTTGAAAGTTGATGGGTTTCATCTTTTCCGGCGTCACTTTCAAGGTTTGCTGCGACTTGTTGCGGATAATGGTCAGCGTTACGTCGCCTTCCTCTTGCTTGCTGATGGCTTGGATGAGTTCAGCCGGATTATTTAGTTTTGCGCCGTTGGCCTCGATGATGATGTCGCCCGCTTTGAGTCCGGCTTTTTCGGCGGGGCTGTCTTTTTCGACGTTGCTGATGAGTAGGCCGCCTTTGCCGCTGACGCCGAAATATTCGCTCAGTTGTTCGGTTAGTTCGGTGGTGGAAATGCCGATGCGACGACGCGCGCCAAACAAGGCCAAAGGCGTCTGACCCGCCTGAAGTTCGCCGAGTTGCCCGCGTAAAGTATTCAGTTCCTTGCCATTCAACTCAAAGCCCTGAATGCCGGACAAGGCGCTGAGATTGCTGAATTCGGCGCGACGGGCCGTGAGCATGGCTTCAATGTCGCGCTCCTGGCCGTTGCGTAAAACGGTTATTCGCACTTTCTGCTCCGGCGCGGATTCTTCAATCAGCCGCGTTAATTTACGCATACTCGTTACCGCTTCGCCGTCAAAACGCAGAATCACATCGTCTTTTTGTAGGCCCGCTTTGGCTGCCGGACTGTTTTCACGCACGGTCTTGACAATCACGCCGCGTTGTTCGCGCAGGGAAAGGCGTTGCGCGTCATCCTTGTCCACGTCATCGGCCACCACGCCCAGATAGTTGCCGCCTACCAACATTGAGAAAACGGCAGGGGTTGGCGGAGCCGGTGGAGCCGGGGCCGCCGGTGGAGTTTGCGCGGATAAAGTTATTGCTGACAACGCGAACGCGCCAAAAATCAGTAGAGTTTTTTTATTTATTTTCATCGGAAAAGTCTCCCAAGAGATAGATTTGCTCCTATTGGTAACGGTGGAAAAACCAAAGAGTTCCTAAAAGTTGATAAAATCCGTGACTATGCCACGAAACAAGGTTATACTACGCGAAATTGTTGAGCGGAAACTTTGAGAAAAGGCGGCCCGCGTGTTGCCAGGGCTGGATTTGTTTATGAGAAAAATTCCTTTGATTTTGGGCATTCTGGGAATGCTCTTGGGCGGTTTGATTGCGGTCGTGTCCTACGGCCTCTACGCGACACAAGGCGGGCGCGTCAGTTTTGACGAGGCTATGTTGGGGTTTGTGCCAGGCGTGATATTGCTTGTGTTGTCTTTCTTCCTGGCAGTTATCGGCGTGGTGGTCGTGATGAAAGGGCGCAAACAACCGCCGGCGTGACGACGGCGCAACCCAAAGTAGAAAATTTGCTTCTAAGGTTGTGTCCGAAGTTCCTTACGAAAGGTCGCCAGGGTTATGCTGCGTTGTTTCTGCGCTCTAGGTTTACTGTTAATGGGTGTCTGCTTTGCTGTGGGGCAAGCGGGACGGCGGTTTGAAGCGACTCGCGCCGGGGCCTTGCTCATTAATGTTACGGCGAAACGCGAGGCTGCCAAGCCGGAACCAATTGGCGTCGGGCAAATCTCGCTCTACGACGCCGGTTTTGAGCAGTCCATCAAATCTTTTACGCCCGACCCCGGCCCGGCGCAGATTGTTTTGCTGGTGGATAATTCGACGACCATTCGCGCTGACGAAGAAAAACTCATGCAAGCGGCCCGCGAGTTTGCTTACGAAATTTATCAGGGCGATAAACTAATGGTCGTAGCCTACAACGAACGGGCCGAAATCGTGGCAGATTGGACGGATAACGCCAAAGATGTGGAAAAAGCGGTGAAGTCGTTTGCCAAAAAGGGCGAACCGGCATTGTTCGACGCGCTGCACGCAACCCTGGCCGACGCGCTTGACCCATTGGCCGGATTAACCAAAAAGCGCGTCGTGGTTATCATCAGCGACGGCCTTGACCGGGGCAGCAAAACCAAATTTGACGCCATCTTAAACGAACTGCAAAACGAAGACGTCACGATTTACGCGCTCCAGGCCCCCGACCGCACCGGCGGCGCACACCGCCGCGACAAACCCAAACCGCCCGCCGTCCTGGAAAAATTGGTCAACGGCACCGGTGGACTGATTTTCCCGCTCACCGACCCTTCCGCCGCCGCCAAAGCTATCTGCGACGAACTGCGGAATAACCGTTATTTGCTGGCTTATCAACCCGATAGAGTCCCGTTCGGCGAAGTTCGCGCCTTACTAGTCGCTGCCAACGAAGGCATTACCGTCCGCGCCAAAACCGCGCAACCACCCAAGTAGCGGCAGTAAAACAATTCGCCAAATTGTCCTACCTGGGTGGCATAACCCGGCTGATTCCTAACGTGTCCTTCGCGGTTTCTTGCGTCTGATGGTAACTGGCGAGTCCGGTAGTATATAAACCGGCCTTAGATCGTCATCTTCATCGTCATCCAAGTTATGCTGAGTTTTAGTCAGAGAGATAAACATTGACAGCACCATAACAGCTATAAAGCCGATATTCGTCAGGCAAATCAAGACGCTCATACCAAATTCTATCGAAGGCGCCAGGCGGTGCAACAGCCAACCCATACCCATACCCGCCGCTAACAAAGGAATCGTAAAAAACAGAATCACCAGTGTTCCCAAAAAGAGAAGCCTGCCAAACTGTCTGAATACTACCGAACTTTTGATTTCAACATCATCGTTATCCAAAATAATCTCACCTCTCATTATTATTTTCGTTGCGTTGCGCGCGTCTGCACTGGCGCAACGGCATACTTCGCCCGAATCCGCACACAGCGATTTAACCCATCCACAGCCTCTAAAACTTTCAGGCGCAAATCGCGGTCAAGCGTCTTTTCCTGTTCTAAAAACTTATTAACCGCCGTTTGCGCGTCAATGCTGCATTGCCCGCCAATAAAGGCCGCCAACCAGCCGTTGACGAAGAAAATTTTGCGCGCGCGTTTGTGTTGCGGCAAGGATTTCAAGGCCGGTTCCAGATAAGGCAAGGTCAGAGTCGCCTGGCGCGGGTTATTGAAGGGGCCGAAGCTGGCTTCTATCCAGCTTTCGGGCAACTCTTTATCGTTAAGATACGCCGCGAAATACTTTTCTTTTACGACTGTATCTGGCTTCGCGGCGGCGGCGGCGTAGGCGTAGCGGCGTCCGTCGTCGGAGGCGTCGGCTTTGGCTTGGGCTTCGAGCAGCGCGGGCGCGTCTGTGTCGCCGCGCGCGGTTAAAATTGTGACGAGGTCGAATTTATCGCGCGAACGCAAAGTGAGGCCCGGCAAAGTCATCTCACCGCGCAGCATTTTCTTGAGCGTAGCGCGGCCCGCGTCTGTGCTGGCGATGGATTGAAACGCCCGCCAGTAAGTGATTCTCAGGCCGAGAGTTTCCGCTTTTTGCATCCGTTCGGAGAGCAAGCTTTCCAGACGCGGGGCGAAAGTTTGCTGCTGTGCGCCGGACAAATAGCGGTTAAAAGCGGTCTGCGCGCGGCCTAAAATGGCTTGCGCGGTTACTTCGTCTTTTTCCGCCGCGACGTTTTTCAGGGCGAGCTCAAGGTAATCCACCGGCGCGAGTTCCGCTTCGCGCACGCTGTCCCACAAACTGCCCCAGAGCAGAGTGCGCTGGAAATCGTCGGTGACGGCGGGCAGATTCGCCAGGACATACTCGCGGCTCTTAGCGTCCAAAGGAAACAGGCCGTAGCCGTAATCGCTGGCGTTGGCGTAAACGTAACGCACCTGGCCGGGGCTGCGCGTGAGGGCCAGAGTCGGCGCCGAAGCGGCGTTTTCGTCAAAGACTATTTCGCGGATTTCCTGTTGCCCGTCGGCGTAGGCAATCAGCGCGTTGAGGCGCATCGGCCAATGCCCGCCTTCGTCGAGCGTGTCCGTCTGGCGCACGACGAAGCGGAGGGGAAAAGGCACAGGGCGCGGCGTTTTGCCCTTTGACGGCAACAACCTAACCAAATCCATCGTGACCCGCGCCACGCCACGCCGTTTGACCCAGGCGTCGGCCCATTTGTCCAGTTTCAGCCCCGAAGCCTTCTCGAACTGCCTTACCAAGTCGCGCCATTCGGCGTTGTTCTGGGCGTGAGCGAGGAGAAATTGTTTGACGGCTTCCTGAAATTTGTCCGGCCCCAGATAAAACTCGGCCTGGCGCAAAAACGCCGGCGCTTTGCGATAGACGATGTTGCCGTAGGCCGATTTCGCGGCAGAAAGATTGGGAATTTCCTGGTAAATCGGCGTCGTGCCTTTGGTTACGTCCGTCAGGTAAGCAAGCGGTTTGGTGCGTTGGTAAAAGGCTTTCCAGGCGTTATATTGCGGTTGTGTGGCTTCAATAGCTTTGTAGGCCATAAAGGTCGCAAAGCCCTCTTTGAGCCACAAATCGTCGAACCATTTCATCGTCACCAGGTCGCCGAACCATTGGTGCGCAGCTTCGTGAAACATCAGTTCGGCGCGGCTGAAAAGGTCGTTGGCGGTGGGTTCCGAAGGAAAGAGTATCGCTTCTTCGCGCAGGAAGGTTGCGCCGGCGTGTTCCATGCCGCCGTAAGCAAATTCCGGCACAATGATTAAATCGTACTTGGGAAACGGGAAAGGCTGCGCAAAATAACCATTGAAATACTCAAGCGCGGCGCGGTTCAGCCGAAACACTTCTGACGCTTCTTTGCGGGCGCGTTCAAGGCGCGATTTACGCACGAAAATCCGCATCGGCGGGGATTGGAGAATTGGGGGTTGGGGGTTAGGGGCTGGGGGTTGGTCGGCGGCTTTCTCGCCGAAATTCTCCCGCTCCTCATCAATTTCCGCAAACGGCCCGGCGGCGAAGGCAAAGACGTAGGTGCTGATGGGAACGGTTTCCTGAAAGCGCACGCGGTAGAGTTTTTCGTTGCTCGACGGCGCAACCTCGGCGGCTTCGGTGTTGGTTATTACTTTCCAGCCGTCGGGCGCAACCGTTTCCAGGGTGAAACGCGCCTTCAAATCGGGCTGGTCAAAGCACGGAAAGGTAGTGCTGGCATCCGAGGGGACGAAGAGCGTGTAGAGATATTCCGCGCCGTCCTCGCGGTCACGATAGCGCGTTACGGCGCGGCCCGAAGCACCGATGGGCGACGCGAATTGGACGCGGATTTCATTTTCGCCGGTTTTGACAAACTCTTGCGGGATAACAAGATGCTCGTCCTGTTCAGTTACCTTGTCCGTCGCTTGTCCGTTAATGCGCCAGTCCCGGACTTTGGCCGCGCGTTCACCGGGCCGCGCATTCGTGCGCCAATCCAAAACAATTGGCGCGGGCGGGCCGTCCAAAGTGACGTTGATTTTCAACTCGCCTTCGAGCATCTCTGCATTGGGCATAATGATGAGGCGCAGAGCATATTTCACGGCGCGGTAACGCTCCTTGCGCCACGCGGCTAACTCGCGCGGCACGCCCGCCTCGACCTTGGGCGGTTCGTCACCCGCTGCCCACAACATCCCGTTGCACCACAACAGTAAAGCCAACAACAAATAAACGCGCACAATTTTGTCCCCCCAAAGTAAGTAACACGCCAGAAATAAGTTGACCCACAATGCGGAAGCCCGCACGAAGTAAGGGCGTATAACATTATCTGGTGGGTCAGGTTATTTTATTCGCGTTACTGAGGCCACAGCTTACACGGATTTCACAGATATTTGAACCCGCGCCGCCCGCGCAACCTGTGGCAGTTTGTTTGGTTACATAATCGGCATTAAGAAAATATCTGCGGAACACACGGAACACGCGGAAAAGGCAGAGGGAGTGGGGAATAGCGGCTAGGGAATGGGAAGAATCTCTCTGGTTGCCACAAAGAAGCCAGTAGGCAGTAGGCAGTAGAAAAAGACAGATGTTGCTACTGGCGAAGCGCGAAGGTCGCATCATTGGCGCGTGCCGTTGGCGACGGCGGCAGCGGTTCGCGCCTGGATTAGGCAACGCGCCGCTACTGGCTACTGGCTACTTATACGGTTTATCAGTGGAGACTGTGCAATAGCGGCGGCGGGCGCAAGCGACCCTTCCTAACCTGCCAGGTAAGTCAACGTGCCAGGTTATCTTGTTTGCACCCATGCAGTTACAGTTTTACCAAGCCGGCCCAGCAACCTGGCAGGTTAGGAAGGGTCGCTTGCGCCCGCTCTTTATCAGGCACAGTCTCTAACTGGAAAAGGTATTACTACTCGGCGCGTTGCGCCGCACTTGTCTATATTATTGCGTTGAGCCGAAATCTTACAGTTCAATTTCTTGTAAATTCGTCGCCGGCTGCGTGACGAATTCATTCTTGAACCTGCATAATCGTATTGATGGCTAAACTTCCGGCGGCGTTTGTCACTTACGGCTGGTGCCGCGTTTCCTACACAATTCTGGATTCGTTGGCGCGGCGCGGCGTGGCGGTGCATATCGGCGACGCTTCGGGCGCGGCCATGTGCCGTTGGTCGCGGCGTTCGTCGTCGTTTGCGCGTTACCGCAGCCCTTACCGCGAACCGGAAGGCTTTGTCGCGGATGTTTCCCAAGCCATGCAACGCGCCGGCGCAAC
>JAYVJN010000527.1:0-3804 GCA_043769325.1 Acidobacteriota bacterium | reverse complement strand
AAACGCTTTGGCAAAGACGATTTCCGACGCGGCGGCGCGTTCCGACGTTTTGGTTTTATCCGGCGGCGTTTCGATGGGCGTCTATGATTTCACCAAAACTGCCCTGCGCGAATTGGGCGCGGAAATCATGTTTGAGCGCGTCAGCCTACGGCCCGGCAAGCCGACGGTCTTCGCCAAACTTGGTAAAACCCTGGTTTTCGGTCTGCCCGGCAATCCCGTTTCTGTTTCCGTGACGTTTAATTTGTTCGCCCGCGCCGCCATCCGCGCCCTGCAAGGCGCAGACGATGCCGCGCCCGTCACCGAAACGGCGATTCTTTCGCGTCCTGTGAAAGGCTCTCTTGAGCGCGCCAGTTATTTGCCCGCGTTGCTTAAAACCAACAGCGACGGGCAGTTACTCGCGGAACCTTTGAAATGGGGCGGCTCCTCCGATTTCGTCGCCTTTGCCCAAGCCGCCGCGTTGATAATAGTGCCGGAAGGCGTGCGCGAATATGAAACGGGGCAAACGGTGAGTGTGATAAAATTGCCCTGATGTTCAGAGTTACGCTTTGAGGCGTGAGAATCGGCGGGAAATCACGGCTGAAGCCGTAACTCTAACATCGCCCGTGATTTATTATGAGCAAACTTACGCACTTAGACGCGCAGGGCCGCGTGGCGATGGTGGACACGTCGGGCAAACCGGCGACGGCGCGGCGGGCTTTGGCTTCGGGGCGCGTGTTGCTGTCGGCGGAAACGGTTGCCGCCTTGCGCGCGGGGCGCACGCCCAAAGGCGACCCTCTGGAGACGGCGCGTTTGGCCGGCATCATGGCGGCCAAACGCACGGGCGAACTCATTCCTCTGTGCCATCCGTTGCCGCTTACACACATCGAAGTCCGCGCAACTCTGGAAGACACGGGCGTTTATCTCGAAGCCGAAGCCGCGACCAACGCGCAAACGGGCGTCGAAATGGAAGCCCTGACCGCCGTGAGCGTCGCCGCTTTGACGGTTTACGATATGTGCAAGGCGATAGATAAAGGCATGATTATCAGCGAGATACGATTGGAACGGAAAACCGGCGGCAAATCGGGAGATTATCGGCGGGATAGTGGCTAATTGCCGTTACAAGTAGCTTGGCGACGGGCGCGTAGCCATAATAGAAATTCCTCAAACTCTTCATCCGTCCAAAAATCTTGCCCGCTTCCTAACATTTCTTCAAAAGACATTGGTTTAACGCCCTGCTCACGCGCCTCGCGTTCGATTTCGGCGTCAATGACGGCGCGTGGGCGGGGTTGGTAAAAAACAGTCTCTTTGTTTGGCAAACCCATGGGGATAACTCCTTTCGCCTGGCAAGCATAGCACGGCCCGGCAATTTTTCGTCAAGAGGAACTTTGCGCCGGCCAGTTTCGTATTGTTTCTTGTCTCGTCAAGGCGTACAATGACGCAGGCCGTTTTTTGAAATCCCGAATTGCAATTTCAAGTTTCAAGAGGAAGTTTTACTATGAATTTTCAAGTCTCAGCCGATGCCCGTCCCCAAGTGCGGACGTTGCTGGCGGTTACGCTGTTGAGCGTGGCGTTGTGGTTTATCCCGTTTGCGGAATATCTGACCTACCCGTTCCGCCTTTTTGTCACATTTATTCACGAAGGCGGCCATGCGCTGGCGGCTTTGTTGACTCTCAATTCGGTGATAAGCCTAAGCGTTGCGCCGGATACGAGCGGCTTGACCCACACCACAACGGGCGGTTTTTTCTCGCAACTGTTGACTTCAAGCGCGGGTTACGTCGGCGCAACCGCGTATGGCGCGTTGCTGCTGGTGCTGATTCGCAAAGCGATGGCGGCGCGTTATGTGTTGCTGGGTTCGGCGGGCTTGGTGTTGGCTTTGACCTTGATTTTCGGGTTAGCGGTGCCGGCTTTTAATTTGTCGTTTTGGTCGGACGTGCCGTTTACGCTGGTTTCCGGTTTGGTAATCGCGGGCGGGTTGATTGCCGTCGCTTTGTGGACAAGCCCGCGCGTGGCGTCATTTTTCGCCAGCTTTTTGGCGGTGCAGTGCGTACTGAACGCGCTTTCGGGTTTGAAAACAGTCTTTTTCATGTCCACGCCTTTCGCCGTCAACGCGCACAGCGACGCGGTCAACATGGCGAACCTGACGGGAGTGCCAAGTATCGTTTGGGCCGCCCTTTGGGTAGTTGTTTCGTTGGTTATTCTCTCTGCCGCGCTCCGCGTCTATGCCGTCAAAGTAGAAAGCAGCGCGGGCAATTGACCTTTCGCTTTATCTAGCGTAAACAAGCCGTCGGGAAATCCTTTTCCGACGGCTTTTTCGTATTACTCAAGGGCGCAACTAAAATGATTAAAACCCAATGCTTGCGTGGCGACACGCGCGAATTTACGCGCGATTTTACGCCGGCGGAAATCAGCGATTACTGCGAAAACGAAAATAACATGGTCTGGGTTGATGTCACCGCCCCCACCGACGAAGATTATTTGACCATCGCCGAAGAATTCAACTTTCACCCGCTCTCCATCGAAGATTGCCGCAACGCGCACCAACGCCCTAAACTCGAAGAATACGCGGGTTATTACTTCATCGTGCTTTACGAAGCGGAGATTTCCGACGATGGGCGCAAACTGACGCTGCGCGAGTTAAACATCTTTCTCGGCAAAAATTACCTGGTCACCGTCCACAGCAACCCGCTCAAAGCGGTTGCCATCGCCGAGAGGCTCTGGCCCGAATGGACGGACAAAGTGGAACACGGTTCGGCGTTGCTGGCCTATCTCTTGCTGGATGCGGTGGTGGATGATTATATGCCTTTGCTGGACGACATCAGCGAGCGTCTGGATGATTTGGAAGACCTGATTTTTGATGAATTCCAGCCGACCTCAATTGAAGAAATCTTTCGCATCAAAAAGCAGTTATTACACTTACGCCGTTGTCTGACGCCTTTGCGCGAGGTTTTTAATACTATGCTGCGGCGCGAGCAACCGATTTTCCCACGCGAAACCTACGTCTATTTTCAAGACGTTTTCGACCACGTTCTGCGCGTGGCCGACACGGTTGACGCCCTGCGCGACATGGTTGGTTCGGCGATGGACGCTTATTTATCAGTCTCCGGCAATCGCATGAATATGGTTATGAAGCGCATGACCGCTATCTCGACGATTCTTATGTCGGTGACGCTAATCGCGGGCATTTATGGTATGAATTTCGATGCCATGCCAGAATTAAAATGGAAATTCGGCTATGTTTACGCTCTGTTTTCGATGGTTGGCATCGGCTTTGTGCTTTACGTTTATTTGCGGAAAATTAAGTGGCTCTAATGGATAAAAAAACCGAAAAAGAGATGGAGGTGCGCCGCCAAATCGCTGGCGCAGATATGATTTACGGCACGCAAGAACTGAAATTGCCCAAAGAGTTCATCGCCGAAAACAAAGAAACCCGCGAAGGGCCGCTCATCGAAAAATCAATTCTTATTATCTTCTTGCTCGCTCTGGCGTTTGTCGGAGCGATTGCCCTGCTTGTGCTTTACAGCCAAAAATAGTTTTCGCCACCTCTGCCATTTGGGATAGCAAAGACGAGACTTTCGCTAAAGAGGATTTGGCGATCTTGGGCGAATACAACAAAAACGCGACGAATCCCTTCCGCAAAATCTTTGAGGCGTTGCGCTAACACGCGCCAGAACCGCCGCCGTCTGGGTCTGCGCCAATGATGGACAGTAAGTTGAAAGAAGTAGTTACTACCGCACTGCGTTCGCGGCTAGAGAGTGGCGCAGAAGCGGCCTTTCACCAGTCCAACGAAAATAATATCACCCTGATAATCATAACCGTTCCAACAAT
>JAYVJN010000526.1:0-5783 GCA_043769325.1 Acidobacteriota bacterium | reverse complement strand
GAATCCCGCGCCCGACGCCGCTACGACGAGGATTTACAGAAAGGCCGCGCTGTCACTTACGAAGCCACACTCGCCGACCTCATCGAACGCGACACCCGCGACACCACCCGCGCCGATTCGCCCCTCAAACAGACCGCCGACAGCATCGTGATTGATTCTTCAAACCTGCCGATTGCAGAAGTTTTAGCCGTTATGCTACGCCGCATCAACCATCGTGTTGTATAATCGCACTCCGAGCAACTTTTGCTGGCGAGGTAATTTATGAGCAACGCGCTACGACAAACCGCAACCTTGCGACAGAAGCCGCAAGAGATTTACTACCCGGAAAGCGACGGCAAACCAATGTCTGAAACCGACTCCCACCGTGAAGAAATGTTTGAGCTAATCAATTCTCTCAAACTGCGTTACGAAACCGCGCCCGACGTTTACGTCACGGGCAACGTCATGTTTTATTACATCGCTGGCGACCCGAAAAAATGCACTTCGCCCGATGTGATGGTCTGTTTCGGCGTCCATAAAGGGAAACGCCGCACTTATAAACTTTGGGAAGAAGTCGCCCCCGCCGTTGTTATTGAAGTCTCTTCGCGCAAAACCTGGGCCGAAGATCTCAACAAAAAGTGGCGGCTTTACGGTGATATTGGAGTTCAGGAATACTACATTCACGACCCCGAACACGAGTATATGCCCGTCCCCATCGTCGCTTACCGTTTGTTAGACGGCGAGTTAGCCGAAATCGAAGTGGAAAACGGGCGCGTCTTCAGCGAAACCCTGGGCCTCGAACTGGTGGACGAAGGCGGCCTGTTGCGCCTCTTTGACCCGCAAACCGGCGAATTCTTGCCTACGACCAGCGAAAACAACGCGCTCCGTGTCCAAGCCGAAACGAACTGGCGCGAGGCGCAGACGCGACGCCAACAGGCCGAGGACGAAGTGGCGCGGTTGCGGGCCGAATTGGAACGGCTCAAAAACGGCTAAGGACGCCGGCCCCTGCCCATGTTTGTTGAAGGTTTCCGCGTTTACGAACAGGTTCTGCCGCCCGCCGCTTGCGCGGCATTGGCGGCGCGTTTGGAAGTGTCCCGCCAGCGCAGCCGCGCCGGGGCCAGGCATCTGATGCGCGTGCCGGAAGTGGCGCAAGTGGCGCATGATGAACGGCTTTTGGCAATTGCGCGGGCCGAATTAGGCCCCGATGCTGTGCCTTTTCGCGCCACATTGTTCGCCAAAACGGGCCGCGCCAATTGGCTTGTCGCCTGGCATCAGGATACCGCGCTGCCTCTGGCAACTCGTTTCGCCGCAACAGATTGGAAAAACTGGACGCAGAAAGAAGGCGTCCGCTACGCCCACGCGCCGGCCTGGGCTTTGGGGCGCGTCGCGGCCTTGCGCCTGCACCTTGACGCCTCAACCGCTGACAACGGCCCCTTGCGCGTCATCCCCGCATCGCACACGCGGGGCGTTTTGTCCGGCGAAGAAATCCGTGCCGCCGTCGCCGCGCAAACCGCCGTTGAGTGCCATGTTCCGACGGGCGGTGTGTTACTGATGCGCCCTTTGCTGCTCCACGCTTCGGGCAAATCCCGCCTTGACGTTCCGCGCCGCGTGCTGCACATCGAATACGCCGACGCCCTGCAACTCGCGCCAAACATTAAATTAGCCCTTGCCTGACGGCTTCGCGTTGCGCTAAACCGCTAAGTTGAGCTAAATTCAAGACCAATGCAAATCACGGTATTAAAAGAGACTGACGAGGGCGAACGGCGTGTGGCGTTGACGCCGGACGCGGTGAAAAAACTGGTTGGGCTGGGGGCCGGCGTCGCTGTTGAAAGCGGCGCGGGTCAGGAAGCGGGCGCGTCTGACGCCGATTATGAAGCCGCCGGCGCGTCTGTCGCCACTGATAGGGCGGCTTTATTGGCGTCCGCCGATGTCTTGGCAGCGGTCAACCGCCCGCCAACGGAAGATGCGCGACAACTGAAAAAAGGCGCGGTGGTGCTAGCATTTCTGCGCCCTTTAGATGAACCCGAAGAATTGGTCACATTCATCGAAGGCGGGCAGACGGCCTTTGCGATGGAGCTTGTGCCGCGCACCACGCGGGCGCAATACATGGACGCGCTCTCTTCGATGGCAACCGTCGCCGGTTACAAGGCGGTTTTGTTAGCCGCCGACAACTTGCCGCGTATGTTCCCGATGCTCTCCACCGCCGCCGGAACCGTGCCGCCGGCGCGTGTCTTGGTTTTGGGCGCGGGTGTGGCCGGTTTGCAAGCCATTGCCACGGCGCGACGCCTGGGCGCGGTAGTCGAAGGCTTTGACGTGCGGGCGGCGGCGGGCGAGGCCGTGCGTTCGTTGGGCGCGAAGTTCCTCGACCCGGGCGAAGATGCCGAAGGCGAAGGCGGTTACGCCAAAGAAGTCACCGAAGAGACGATGAACCGCAGCCGCGAACTCATCGCCACAAACGCCAAACAAGCCGACGTTATCATCAGTTCGGCTCAAGTGCCGGGCCGTCGCGCCCCTCTGCTCATCACGCAAGAGGCCGTCGCCAATATGAAACGCGGCTCGGTCATCATTGACCTGTCCGGCGCAACCGGCGGCAACTGTGCCCTCAGCGCGCCCGGCGCAAACATCGAATACAACGGCGTAAACATCATGTGCCCCTTAAACTTAGCCGCCACGATTCCGGTTCACGCCAGCCAACTCTACGCCAAAAACCTGGCCGCGCTCTTGGGCTTGATGATAAAAGACGGCGCGTTAAACCTGAACTTCAACGACGACATCATCGGCCCCACCTGCGCCATCCACGCGGGCGAGGTCACGCATCCGCGCCTACAAGGGCTGTTAGCCAAGTCTGCAACTTAACGTCATTGCCTCGTTTATATGACCAAAAAGCCACCAACTTCATCCGCCGCCGCGCTTGACGATTCTTTCGCGGAAGTTGCAGCCATGATTCAACAGGCCCGCAGCCGTGCCTATCAGGGCGTCAACGCCATTTTGGTTGACCTCTACTGGCGCGTCGGAGCCTACATCAGCCACAAACTGGAAACCGCCGCCTGGGGTGAGGGAGTCGTGCCGCAATTGGCGCAATATCTCAAACAACATCATCCCGATATGAAAGGTTTCACGCGGCCTAACTTGTTTCGGATGAAGCAGTTCTATGAAACTTACCGGGATGATGTAATTGTCTCACCATTGGTGAGACAATTACCCTGGACGCATAATCTCATCATCTTTTCGCGCAGTAAGCGGCCCGAAGAACGAGAGTTTTACTTGCGTCTGGCGGCGCAAGAGCGTTGGAACAAACGCGAATTGGAACGGCAAATAGACGGCGCGTTATTTGCGCGGGCCGTCCTGAATCCCGTGCAAACGTCGGAGGTTTTGAAGCAATCGCAGCCTTCCACCGAGACGATTTTCAAAGACGCTTACTTGCTTGATTTCCTTGACTTGCCGCAACCGCACAGCGAAAAGGATTTGACGCGGGCGTTGCTGGCGCGTTTGCGGCAATTCCTGATTGAGTTGGGGCGCGATTTTTGTTTCATTGGCGAGCAGTACCATTTGCAGGTGGGCGACGAAGATTTTTATGTGGATTTGGTCTTTTACCACCGCGAGTTGCAAGCGTTGGTGGCCTTTGAGCTAAAGACCAGAAAATTCCGGCCCGGCGATTTGGGGCAGTTGGACTTTTACCTCGAAGCCCTTGACCGCGACGTGAAAAAGCCCCACGAACGGCCCTCGATTGGCGTCTTGCTGTGCGCCGCGAAAAACGACAAAGTGGTAGAATACGCCCTCAGCCGTAGCCTGTCGCCGGCGTTGGTGGCAGAGTATCAGGCGCATCTGCCCGATAAGCAATTTCTGCAAAGCAAACTCCAAGAGTTTTACCAACTCGCCGCCAGCGCAGAGGATACCGCTATGGAGCATTAAATAATTTGTGCGACCAAGAATATTATGAACGCTGAGACATTGATTGCCGCTTTGTATATTTTCGCGCTGGCGGCCTTTTTGGGCTACCAGGTGATTTCGCGCGTGCCGCCTTTGCTGCACACGCCTTTGATGGCGGCAACGAACGCCATCGCCGGCATTTCGCTGGTGGGCGCGATTTTAGCGGCGGGCGACGGCCCGACGAGCGCGAGCAAGATTCTCGGCTTGATTGCCGTGATTTCGGCGTCTATCAATGTTTTCGGCGGCTTTATCATTACTGAACGAATGCTCAGTATGTTTAAGGCCAAGACGGACAAGCAGGAGGACGGTAAAAAATAATGGGCTACTTTGTCGAGTTTACCTACCTCTTAGCTTCGGTTCTGTTCGTTTTCGGCCTCAAGGGTCTGGCTAACCCCAAGACGGCGCGGCGCGGCATGAACATCGCGGCGGCGGGGATGCTGGTGGCCGTTGTGGGAACGCTGTTGCGCCACGAAATCCTGGATTACACCTGGATTGCCGCCGGACTCATCATCGGCGGCACCATCGGCAGCGTGATGGCGAAGATGGTGCCCATCACGGCCATGCCGCAACGCACCGCGCTTTCGCAAGTCTTTGGCGCGTTGGCGGCTTCACTGGTCGGCATCGCGGAATACGCCAAGCACGGCGAACACTTAGGGACGTTCAAAACCGGCGCGTTGGGCTTTGAAGTGATGTTGGGCAGTTTGACCGTCGCCGGCAGTTTCATCGCTTTTCTCAAACTCCAGGAAGCCGTGCGCGGCACGCCCATCACCTTTCCGGGCCAGAATATCTTCAATGTCCTCTTGCTTTTATCCACCATCGGTGTGCTCATCTTTGTCATTACGCAGCACGGCGCGAGCAATCTCTTTTACGCCATGATTGCGATGGCGTTTGTGTTTGGCTTGCTCTTGGTGTTACCCATCGGCGCGGCGGATATGCCCGTCGTGATGTCGCTGATGAACTCTTACGCGGGGCTGGCCGCCGCCGCGACGGGCTTTGCCCTGGACATCAAAGTCCTGATTATCGCCGGCACTTTGGACGGTTTTTCCGGCCTGATTCTCTCGCTGCTGATGTGCCGCGCCATGAACCGTTCGCTCACTAACGTGCTGTTCGGCGCGTTCGGCACGGTCTCAAACGGCGATTTGGGCGGCGCAGAGGGCGAAGCGCGGGAAGTTACGGCGGACGATGTGGCGGTGCAAATGGCTTACGCGCGGCAGGTCGTTTTCGTCCCCGGCTACGGCATGGCGACGGCCCAGGCGCAACACATCGTCCGCGAACTGGCCGAAGTCCTGGAGCATAAAGGCGTCATCGTCAAATACGCCGTCCATCCGGTGGCGGGCCGTATGCCGGGGCATATGAACGTCCTCCTTGCAGAGGCAAACGTCCCGTATTCATCGCTTTACGAACTGGAACAAATCAACCCCGAAATGGCTTCGACGGACGTTTGCGTCATCATCGGGGCCAACGATGTGGTCAACCCCGACGCCCGCGACAACCCCTTAAGCGCGATTGCCGGAATGCCCATCATCGAAGTGGACAAAGCCAAAGCCACTATAGTTTTGAAGCGCGGCAAAGGGCGCGGCTTCGCCGGCATCGAAAACCCGCTCTTCTTCAAACCCAACACCGGAATGCTCTACGGCGACGCCAAAGAATCGCTCGGCAAACTGGTTCAGGCCGTGCAAGCAGCATGAGCCGTCTATGGACCCAGCAAAAGCATCGGCATTAGTTCAAGATATAGCCACGCCGCCGGAAGTGTTGGCAGAATTAGCTAAATCGTCGCTAGTGTTTAGTCAAGATTCTATTGACGGGAACAACTCACCGGCAGCAGCACCGCACAAACCCCGTCGCTACCGCTCTGGGTACTGACTTTATCCGTC
>JAYVJN010000525.1:0-2604 GCA_043769325.1 Acidobacteriota bacterium | reverse complement strand
GTGCGGGGTTGAGCGGTCAACGAACGGCAAACTCAGGAATTTGGCGGGCGTGCGAATGGCACGCGGGAAAATCTTGTGCGACTGCGGAACTACACAAAGTCCCCCGTTTGCGCCGTCGGTATCGGTCAGGGGCAGCCAGAGCGCGTAAGTCATAAAGCGCGTTTCGTCCACATTATTCCAATCCTGGTGCATCGGGAAAATAGTTTCGCCGCTGGTGCCTTTTATCAAAAAAGTTGCGCCGTGCAGGTAGCAAGCAGTGGTGAGAGAGCGTATTTTGTCGGACGCCAGCGACCTGATGAGCGCGTCAAACTCGTGGTTGCCCTCTTTGCCGGCTTCGTTAATGCTGGTGAAAATACCCGCGCCGTCCCAACTTTGGGTTATCTGGGCGGCATATTCCCGCAGGCGCGAGACTTCTTCCGGCGCAAGGAAATCTACAATCACATAGCCGTCTTCGCTGAGATTCGCCTGTAATGCGGCCTCCGGGAAAATCGGGCGCGGCGCGGCAGGTTCGGGTTGCGCCGTGTAGAGATGCCGGAAAGGGTAATAAATATCGGCCTGAGCCAACTTTTCGGCGGTCTGCCAGCCGGCAAACGCGGATAGTTTCGCGCTCTTCGCCGCGTCTTTTTCAGTCAATTTCTCCAACGGCGACAACGCGCCGCCAGGCAGAAACTTATACGCATAACGCCGCCAGACGGCCTTGCGCCAGGCGGCGGGAAAGGGACGTAACGCAACTTTGACACCCGCCGACAGCCGCCGCGCGAGGGGCGCGGAAGAATCGTAGAGGGCCTGATTCAAGGCCGCCGGCGCGCCTTGCGGATGCGGTTCAACCTGCCAGAACTCGCCCGCCATTTGCCAGAATTGTGTGGGGTTGGCAAAAAGCAGTTCGGCGGGTAAAGTCAAAACTTGCGCGGGGCCGAAATGTTGTTGGTATAAACCGGCCAGAAAATCGTAATCCAACCATGTCCGAAAATAGGCTTCGCATTCGCCGGCGTATTGTTCAAAGCTGCGCGCGCCGCCGAATTTGACGTAGTTGAGGTAGATGGAACGCATGAAACTGACTGCGGCGCGAGTGACAATAAGGACTTTGGCTTGCGGGTATGTGGCCGCCAGACTTTGGCAAACTTCGGTTTGCCTGGCGCGCAATGCCTGGCCGTCGCGCATTTCGGCAAGCAGCGCATCTACGTCCGTTTGATTAAGTTGCGCGTAAGAGGGAAACGGTATTGACAGACCTTCATCACCAATGACGGTAAGTTTTCCGTCATCGGCGCGTTGGCCGGTATCGCCCTGTGGCAGATAAGTAATCTGCGGATGCGCGTTTAACCATTGCTGAATGGTGGTGCTGCCGCACTTGGGATAGCCGATAAAAATGCCCTTCATACTCGCCTGATTATAGGCTACGCGGCGGGTAATTTGCTACTCTGGATAAACCATCCTGGGGTATAGGCTGAAAAGTCTTTTTCGCCGGAGGCGATGAATTCAATAGGCAGGGGCAACGCCCCTGAAATGTCGCCGCCATCCGATGTTACTCCGAAAGAGTTGCACTAACCCGTTGCGGTGCAACCCCTTCGGGGTACATAGCGACCTTGTGCGCGTGACAGGGGCGATGCCCCTGCCTATTGACGGTATCGCCTCCGGCGAACAGAAGACGGCTTTGCAGAATTACGTCGAAGCCGCCATACATACGAAAATGAGTGCTTCCTTACAAACGCCTGTTAAGACCAAACGGCCCCGGCGTTGGCTGTATTTGGGGTTGTTCTGTTACGGCCTGAGCCTGTTGCCGGCCCCATATGAGGTGCGCTTGCCGCTCAATCTGGCGGGCGCAGTTGCCCTAACTCTTTATACCGCCCGTCGCTATCGGGTACAGTATCAAGGGCAAGGATTGCGGGCCTTTCAATGGGCCGTTATGGTGGCTTTGTCGCCGACTTGGTTGCTGGCCGAAAGCCTGGCCGCCGCCTGGTTGTTGCCGCTTTACGGCCTGGCCCCGAAATGGTTGTGGGCGTTGGCTTTGTTGGGCTACGCCGCGCCCTTCGCGTTGGTTTACAAACTATCAGCAACGCCGCCGGCCCGCTTAAAAAGGCTGGCGATGGGTTTAACCGTCAGTTTACTGAGCGCGTTGCTGACGCTGCTGGCGATGGAAATCGGTCTGCGCGTGGTGAGGCCGAAATCAAACATTCAGGCGGTGCATGAAAACCATCTGGCCGGGCCGACGCTTTTACTGACTTTAGGTAAATGGGCCTGGCTGTTGACCGGACAGACAAGAACTTTGGTCGCCCGCAACTACGAGCTTGCCAGCGTCTATCCAGACAATCCGCGCGGCTACTTTGAGCCGGGCAACCGCATCACCTATATCAATAACGCGCAGGGGTTTAGAGACGACGATTTTACCCTTCAAGCGCGGCCCGGCACGCTCCGCGTCGCGCTTCTGGGCGATTCGCTGGCCTTTGGGCAGGGCGTCAAACAGCATGACATCGCCCCCGCCCTGCTGGAACCTTTGTTGACAAAAAGGGCCGGTTGTCCGGTTGAGGTTTACAATTTCGCGTTGGGCGGGTTCAACGCCGAACAAGAAGCAAACCAGCTTGAGAAAACGGTCTGGAACTACCGGCC
>JAYVJN010000524.1:0-7971 GCA_043769325.1 Acidobacteriota bacterium | reverse complement strand
GGCATTTGCCGTTCAATGCTCAGATTCCATTGCTGGGTGTAAGGCACTTCCAGACCTGGATCAATACGGGCCTCGGCGTGGCGCACGGTTTGCGGGCCAGGCGTGAAGACGAAACCGTTGGTCGGGTCAGCTAAATTGTTGGCTCCGGTAAAGCTCAGGAGAATGGCGTTGGGTGGATTGAAACGCACGGTTGCGCCGGCCTGCGAAAAGACCGATTGGAAGAGGCGGCCATGATAAATGCCGTAACCGGCGCGAATAGAAGCGTTATTCGCGCCGCCGAAGAGAGCGCCCAGCCAGCCGCCCGTAAAGTTCGGGCTGTAAGCGAAACCAACGCGCGGCTCATAGTTGTTTTTGTCGGCCTTGAAAACGTAGTTTACGCGGTTACGCGCTTCTTTGGGCGACGCCACATACTCGTAACGCGCGCCGAGATTGAGCGTCAGGTTCGGCTTGACTTTCCAGTTATCTTCGGCATAGAAGTTCGTCTCATTGATGCGGTTTTCGAGGAAAAACGGCCCGAAACCTTTCTGGAAAGTGGCGACGCAACCGTTAATGAGCGCGACATAAGGCGTAGCCGGAATGGTTGTTAAAGTGCCGTTCTGCTCACGGTAAGTCGTGCCGGCGCAAAGAGAATTGAACGTATAAAAACCGCGCGAAAAGTTATCGGCAAAATCGTCTAACTGCTGGCGGCGTATGTCTGTGCCAATTTTTACGAAGTGCTTGCTGCCGAGCAACGTGGAGACGTTATAGACAAATTGGTTGTCGGTCTGGAAGCGGTTGATGGGAAACGCGCCCGCGTTGCCGATAATTGTGCCGGAAACCGGACTGGCAGTGAAACGGATGATGGGCGTGTCGTTGCCGGCTTTGATGCCGACGAGCGTAGTGCGCAAGCCTAAACCATAGCGGAACTCGCCTACCGTTTTGGCCGAAAAGAGGTGCGTCCAGGTCGCGCCGATGTTTTGTTGTTTGTTATTTTGCTTAGTGGCTTCGCCGAGAATGTTGTCCTGGTTATCGAAAATCTGGCGCGTGTATTGCCAGCGCGCAAAGATATTATCGGCCTCGCGCGGATTCCAGTCCAAACGCCCGGAGTAATCCTTGAGTGGTTGGTCAAAGCCGACTTCGCCCACAAAAGTCCGCGCGCTGCGCGAATCGTTAGGCTTAAAAGTTGAAGGAAAACGGTCAACCACCGATTGCACAAAGGCGCGATTGGCCGGCGTGTTGTTGGCCGGATTGGTCAAAAACCAATTGGCCGGATTGCGTTCGTAATCGGTCAGCAAGTCGCGCGTGTAGCTTTGCGCGCCATTGCGCCGCGAGTGTTCCAGGCTGACAAAGCCAAACAGTTTATTTTGCCACAACGGAAAACCAACGACAAAACCATACTGATTGCGCCGGTTGACCGGCTTTTTCACGCCCGGACTAAAAATATTATTGGCGGCGTTAACGCGGCTGGTGTTGTTATATTCATAAACATCACCTTTGATTTTGTTGGTGCCGGATTTGGTCTGCACCAAGACCACCGCACCGTAGCCGCGTCCGAATTCCGCGCTGAAGTTGTTAGTGATGACTTGAAATTCTTTAATCGTTGAGAGCGACGCGCCTTGCCGGTTTTGGTTTTCGGAAGAGTCGTCGTTGTTGACGCCGTTGATTTGAAAGGTCGCGCCGCGCGTGCCGGTGCCATTAAAGTTGATGGAAGAACCGGAAGAGAGCGTCGGGTTGTTTTGGCCGGAAGTCGGGTTTTCTTGAAAGCCGGTGAATGTCTCGGCCAACGTCAGGAAGTTGCCTTGCGCTTGGGTGGGTTTATCAAGAATCTCTTGGGTGGTTAAGGAGCCTTTTACCTCGGCATTAGTGGTATTGATAAGCGGCGGTTCAGCGGTCACTGTAACGGCCTCCGTCACCGTCGGGTTGAGCATGAAATCGGCAGAAGTGGTATCGTTGAGCGTAACCTCCACATTCTCGCGCGTGACCTGGCCAAAACCGCTCTTAACCGCTGTCGCTGTATAGCGTCCTAGCGGCATAAACGTGGCAATATAATAGCCTTGTCCGTTGGTGGTGACGGTGCGCTCCTGGCCCGTGTCAACATTTTTGATGGTGATGGTGACGCCTGGCACAAATGCGCTGTTGGTGTCCCGTGCATAGCCTTGCAAAGTGCCGGTTACGGTCTGCGCCGAAGCCAACGCCGCTATCCCTAGAACAAGCAAGAGTGAAGCTGTAAAGCTACACATTATCTGCATTAAGCTCTTTCTCATAAATAGATTCCTCAGCCTTCTTACAATATTTTCAACCTTATTTATTCAATTGTCAGGTGATGGCGGGTTGGATTTCAATCCTGCCAAATTGCGCCCCTTGGTACCCCTTTGCGCCAACATAATTAAAGTGACGTCCATAATAGTCCAACCTAAGTTAAATGTCATCTTGATTTTTGCTTGACAGACCGCGCTGCATAATAAATGTACTGGTTAGACCGACAAGAGCCTGAAGCGGTCAGCGTGATTTGCGTAAGTCTCTTTACTGCGTCATACTTCCGGCCTGTAAGAGAACACAAAATGGTGTTACGAAACAACATTAAATTCCTATTGTTAGGCGTGTTCGCGCTTTCTTGGCCGCTCGGCTCGGCAGGGCAAACACAGCCAGCCCAGACCAACAATGCGCTGGCCTTCTATGAGGTTGCGCAAGCCGCCGAACAAAAGGGCGATTGGGCGGCAGCAGAAAATGCCTGGCGCTGGGTTCTGGAGACTTCTCCGCAAGAAGCCCGCGTGTGGGTCAACTTGGGTGTCGCGCTCAATAAGCAAAACAAAACCGATGAAGCTGTTAAAGCCTGGCGGCAGGCGGTTGCCCTGGACGCAAAGCTGGCTGGCGCGTATTTCAATTTGGGCTTAACTTTGACGCGCCAGGGTGATTTTGCCGGAGCGGTCAATCCATTACGGCAAACGTTAGCCCTGGAACCAGAAAACGAGGCGGCGCGACGTGCTTTGGCAGTGTCTCTGGTAGGCGTGGAGAAATTCCCCGAAGCCAGCCGTGAAATTGCCCGCTTACTGGCCCATGCGCCGCGTGACGCAGGGCTTTTAGAACTGGCCGCACAGTGTTTCGCAAGGCAGCAGCGTTTCGCGGAAACAGTTATTGTTCTACGTCGCCGCCTGAATTTGGGCGCGGAGACGGCGCAACTGTGGGCGCAATATGGCGACTCGTTGGATGCTCTCAAACGCACGCCGGAAGCCCTGGAAGCCTATCAAAAAGCCGTTGCACTGGCCCCGGACGATACGGCTAAACGCTATGGACTCGGCTATTTATATTGGAAACAATATCGCTATGACGAGGCCGAAAAGGAACTGGTCGAAGTGTTGCGGCGTGACCCCAAAGATGCCCGCGCCGCTTTCACATTGGGCGATTTATACTTGACCAAAAGCGACGCGCCTCGCGCCCTGCCTTTTTTGGAGCAAGCCGCTCAAGCCTATCCCAATGAATTTGATACGCGGTTTGCGTTGGGCCGGGCGTTGCTGCAAACCGGGGCCACCGCGCGTGGTATTGAGGAATTGCAAGCCGCCGTGAAGTTGGACGAACAGATTGCCGACGGCCATTTCCAACTCGGACGCGCTTTAATCCAAGCCAAGCGGCACGAAGAAGGAAAACGCGAACTGGAACGCGCCCGCGCCCTCAATGAAGCCAAACGCGCGGCGGAAACTGAACGCTTTAAGCCTAAACCATAAGCAGGTGAGTAAAAGTTAGGCCGGATAATAAAAGTTAGAGTTACGCTTTCAAGCGTGAGTTTTACGCAGCCCTTCACGACGCGAAGGCGTAACTCTAAACGCCGGAATACTTTTGCTCACTCGCTTAGTGTACTTTCTGTCGTAAAGCCAGTTTCAGTTACCTCGTAACTGATTCGCGCAAAACGACTACAACACGCTTACTGACGTGCGCGTTTCTGCCTTGGTAGTCAAGAAGAAAATGCCTTGCGAGGTGTGAAAACCTAGCAAGGCATTTTTCTTTGAATAACGCAAAACTCTCTTTAGGCTTTACGTTAGAAGTTGAGTTTAAGGGCAAATTGCAGCTCACGCGGTAAGCGCGTCGAGGTCGGACGCCCAGCCGTTGAGAAGCCGATTTGGTTATCTATGCCCGTGAATTGCGTGTGGTTGAAGACGTTAAAAGACTCAACGCGGACTTGAGCGTAACGCGCCTTCTCTTTTGAGAAATAGAAACGCTTGCTCAAGGTAAAGTTGGTCTGGTTGCGTCCCGGCAGCCGGAAGATAGCCCGGCCCGAATTGCCGTAAGTGCCGGAAGCGGGGTTGGCAAAAGCGTTCGGGTCGAAAATATAAGGCAGTCCCGAAAGCGGGTCAATCGTTCCCGCCAAACCGCCCGTCGGATTGCCTACCAGTTGCGTGCGATTACCGTTCAAGCCGCTATTTGCGCTGGTTGCCAGCACGCGGGAAACCGGCGCGCCGGATTCCAGGTTAGTGATGCCGGAGAATTGCCAGCCGGCTAAAGCGAAACGCAAGGCTGCATTGTTGGTTGTACGGAACAACGGAATCTCGTAAATATAACTGGCTGAGAAGATATGCGGGCGTGAAGAGCGGGCTTCGGCGTATTCGGCCCGCAAGTTGAGCGGGTTCTGCGGCGAATCCACCGCATCGCGGTCATTGGTGAAATCGGTCATGTTTTTGCTGAAAGTGTAAGCAATGCCAACCGAATTTCCCAAGCCGCGTCCGAAGCGGTAGTTAAAGGACGACAATGCGCCGTGATAACGCGAGATGGCCGTCGTCTCCAGAAAGTTGATGGCCCCATAACCAACGAAGGGGCGCACCGAGTTGACGTTGCCGATTCCTACGCGCAAGACATCAACGGGCTGGGCAAAATTGATGTCGCGGCGGCGCAAGAGGAAGTCGCCTTTCGTGCCGACATAGCTCAAATCAAGCACGCCGTTTTTGATGATTTCGCGTTGGAGGCCAGCCGACCATTGTTGCACTTCCGGCGTTTTCAGTTCGGGATCCACCGCGCCAAGCGTGCGAATGGGGATGTTACCGGCGGTGCCGGCTGCCGGATTAGCTAAGGAAACAGGAGTCGCCGCCGAATTGGTGAAGGTGGCGCGGTTGTTAAAGGGCGGGTTAGGCCCGGTCGGGTCTTGGTAGAGGAAAGTGGCTATTTGGTCATAGTAAAAGCCGTAACCCATACGAAAGACCGTTTTGCCCGCTTCGCCTAAGAGCGTTTTGCCGAAACCTTCTTTGAAGTTCGGGCTGTAAGAAAAACCAATACGCGGGCTAAAGTTATTCCTGTCTTTTTTGACGATGGTGTCGCCAAAAGGAGCATTGCTCCCTGCCGCGCCGATGCCGTTTCGCAAGTCTCCCGTGCCGGGCAACAAAGACGTGCAAGCGGCGGTGGCGCAGATGGGCTGGCGGGCCGGATTGAACAAACTTCTGTAAAAAGAAGTGATGGTGTTGTTGGCGTCTGTGGCGGGCTGGAAATACTGGTAGCGAACGCCGTAATCAAAGGTCAGATTAGGGCGTATGCGCCAGGTATCTTGCACGAAAAATTCGCGGCGGCCCAGTTTTAACTGGTAGGTAATATCGAATTCGTCTTCCAGGTAAGAAGAAGCCCGGCCAAGAAGAAAGTCGGCTATTCCAAGCCCTGTCTGCGTTAAATTGACGGCGCCGGAAAGGCCGCGTGAAACAGTGCCGTTAAAGGTAAAGGAGCCTTGCGTGTTGTTGCTGGCATTTTCGTTTTTACCTTCAAAAGCCAACTCCCCGCCAAACTTCAAGGTGTGGTTGCCTCGTGTCATGGTCAGAGTGTCGCGTATCGTCTGGTTGCGATAGCGAATCTGGAATCCTTGCGTAGAACCGGCAAAAGTAAGGCCGGTGACGCTCAAACCCGGAATCGCGTTGTTTCTATTTTCAGGAAAAACATTGCCGATGCCGGCGGCGTTAGCGTAATCGGAACGACGGCCCCGTCCAACTAAATCGGAACCGATAAAGTTTTGCGAGAAACTGTAATTCACTTCATTGACGACGGTGGGCGAGATGACGGCGGTATAGTTAATCGCCAACAACTGACCCGGCACGCGCGTATCGGTGGTCGCCACATCGGGCAGATTGATGCCATTGAACAGGCCGCCGGTTTCCTGCGTCGAGTTCAGGTCGTGGGTATAACGCCCGTAGAGACGGTGGTTATCGCTAAAGTTGTGGTCAATGCGAATGACCTCTTGGCGGGTGTTTTGGATGTTGACGGGGCTAAAGATAAAACCGCTGACGCCGTTATTGGGCAACGGATAAAGAGCCAACAAGCCGGTTGCCAAGGGGCTGATTTCGTTTGTCGGAATGATGTTGTTGGTGTAGGCGCGGCCATCGGCGCGGAAAATCATGCCCACTTGCGATTGAATAACCGCGCCGCTGGTATTGGTTACGTTAAGCGGCGTGGCCGTGACTGTGGTGCCACTCGTGCCATTGGTTTGGCGGAAAAGGGGCAAACCCAAATTAGCCGAGAAGTCGCCGATGCGTTGGGCCGCAGTCGGAACCAAAGCAGTGCCGGCGGTTGTGGCGCGGCGGATGCGGCGAAAATCCTGCGAGTAAAAGAAGAACGTCTTGTTTCGCAAAGTGTGGGCGCGCGGGCCGCCTTCGCCAAAATGGGGGAAAACAACCGGGCCGCTAAAAGTGCCGCCAAAAGTGTTGAAACGCAGTTTGGGAACATCGGCAATCAAGTCGCCGTTGGCTGCGCGTCCACGCCGGTTATTAAAGAAAGAGTTGGCGTTAAAGCGGTTGTGGCGCACAAATTCGTAAAGCGAACCGTGAAAATCATTGCCGCCGCCGCGTGTGACGACAGTTACCGCGCCGCCACCGGAACGCCCTAATTCCGCCGTGTAGTTAGAACTCAGCACCTTAAACTCTTTAATGGAGTCAATCGTTGGGGTGGAGAGCAAGGTGATATTAGAACCGCCGTCAGTATTGTTGACGCCGTCCACCAGGAAATTGACGCCGTTGCGCCGTAGGCCATTGATGGAGATACTGGTGCGATTGGTCAGACCGAGACTGGTTTCATCCGCCAGGTCGGAACTAACGCCGGGCACTAACTCCGTCAATTTCAGAAAGTCACGGTTATTCAAAGGCAGTTCGCGCACTTGTGTGCCGGAGATAAGCGATTGTCCGGTCGGGCTTTCCTGGATAGCGGGCGCGTCGTCTATGATTTCAACCGTTTCTGTTATCGCGCCGGTTTCCAGAACTATTTCTACCGGGCGGCGGTCACGGGTGTTGAGCGTTAAGGTTTGGACATACTTTTTGAAACCTTGCTGCTCAACGGATACCGTGTAAGTGCCAGGTTGCAGGGGCGCGACCTGGTACTGTCCTTGCCCGTTGGTTTGCACAGCGCGTTTTGCGCCGGTGTCTTTGTTAATTACAGTGACAGTGGCGTTAGGTATGACGGCCCCTGTCGAATCAGTCACCTGACCGGTAATAGTAGCCGATATTTCATCCTGTGCTATCGCGTTATCAAGGCCGCAGACGCTTACTGATAACGCTAAAAGTAACAGGAACAGCTTTTTGCTCAAGCTATTTTTCATTGTGTTGGATTCCTCTTTCTCTATTTTCAATCGCAATCTTCTCTTGGCGCGTTAGTATGCGCTGAATTTAGCCATTGTGCAGACGATTGCGGCAACTCCTGATAGGCTATGGATAAGGCTTGGTAGCCGGGGCCGCGCAGGGCTTGGCCGGGTTTTGCGCGGGTGGGTTGGCTGTCGGCGACGACTGCTTGGCCGTTGACGAAGACGTAACTAATACCCGTCGCGTATTGGTGCGGTTTCTCAAAGGTGGCTTTGTCGCCCACGGTGTTTTCGTCGAATAAGACTAAATCCGCCGCGAAGCCTTCGCGGATTAGTCCGCGCCCGTGCAAGCCAAAGGTTTGCGCGGGCAGGGAAGTCATTTTGCGGATGGCGTCTTCCAGCGTGATTTGCTTTAACTCGCGCACATATCGGCCCAACACGCGGACGTTGTTGCCGTA
>JAYVJN010000523.1:0-3397 GCA_043769325.1 Acidobacteriota bacterium | reverse complement strand
GCGGCGTGTCGTTGCGCGGCTGCAATTAAGTGCGCGGCCACAGCTTCGGGCGTCGAGACGGTTGTGCCGGTGCGCGTCTCTTGCAAGAGCGTGTCGAGTAACGCGCCGTCGCCAGGAACACAGAGAATTGGACGCCGGACACCAAAATATTCAAACGTCTTAGCCGGATAAAATCCTTCGGCGAAATATACATCCTCTTGTTCACTTGAGGCAAACGAGAGCAGCAACAAGATTTGTGATTGTCGCAAACTTGCCAGCGATTCTTGGCGCGGCATTGCCGAAGAGACTTGTGACAATGCCGTAACACCAAAGTCTGCCACCATCTGCGAAACTTTCTCGTGCGCGTGGCCGCGATAAACGAACCTCAGTTTAGGCGCGTCCGGCCCCAGCGATTCATGCGCCAAACGCAAGCCCGCGAGAAAAATATCCAATCGTTGTTGCGGTATCAGGTTGCCGGCGTAAGTTATTTCGCACACCGGACTTGGCGGCCCCGCAACGGTTGGATAATCCTCTTCGGCAAAACCGTTAGGAATGCACCAAGCCGGCAAGCCAAACATTTGCCGGTCTAATTCCGTCCAAAAGGGCGTCACGTTGATAGTTCCCGCCGCCGTTTCGAGTAATTTTTTACCGGCGCGGGCATATAGCACCCGCGTCAGCCCGGCAAAACCTTGCGCAATCGGGTCACGAAAGTCCGCCACCCACTTTTTGCCGTACTTCGCGGCAAACCAATGCGCTAAAAATAACCCCGCGTCCGGCCCATGTTCGCCCAAGACCACATCAATTTTCACGTCTTCCGCGACGATTTCCGCCGCCGCCCGCGCGCAGGGTTGCCAACTTTGCGACCAATCGCCGGTGGCAAATTTGGCTTCGGTCAGTAAACGCCGCGCGGTCTGCGCCACCGGGCCGCGACGCGGTTTGTCGCTCTTAAAAGTCTTGCGCCAAAGGAAGTCACGCGCCCCGTCGTAAGCCAAAGAAGGCGTGGCAATGAATATGGGCTCATCCGTAGGAGTGTTCGCCAAAGCGCGGCGGGCCTCATCTTTTGCCACTGACAAAGCCTTTTTATGGTCGCGCCAGCCGCGCCGTTCGTTGTCGCAACACAAAACAACGGCCCGCCAACCGTAAGCCGCCAAGTGTTTGGCGAATTGCGCCGGACGCTGCGCGCCGACAGTTGATTGCAAACGGTTATGCGGGGCGCATTCGTGGGCAAAAATCAGTAGTGTGGGCATTTCCTTGACGAGATAAGCAGGTGAGCAGAAGTTTTGTTGGATAATCCAATGCGGAAACACGCACGAAGTAAGTGTGTGGCTACGCCCTTGACGAAGTGCGGGCTTCCGCATTATGGCGCAAAACTTTTGCTTAGGTGCTTAACTTTGGCTTTAGCGGCTTATTTGGTTAAGAATTTCCGCGAGTCGTCCGGTCAAATTGCGGCGCGTGTATTGCTCCACTAATTCAGCTTTGGGCGCATATGGCAGCTTACCCGCAAGCCAATCACAAATGGCTTGGTTCAGATATTGCGCCACTGCCGACGCATTATTCGCCGTTGCGCCGGTTTGGGTAGCAGCCAGCAATTCGTCCAGCATAGCCCCATCGCCAGGCACGCACAAAATCGGTTTACGCGCTCCGAAATACTCAAACATTTTGCCTGGATAAACACCGCGACGCAAAAAAATATCGGCCTCAGCAGGGTTGGCAATCGCCAACAACAGCAATACATCAGCCCTTTGCATTACCTCAAGCGCCTCTTTCCGTTCGACTTGCCCGCCACAATCGAGTAAATGCGTAACCCCGTTGGCGGCAGCCAGTTTCAACACTTGTTCGGCCATCCCGCCGCGATAGACAAACCTCACCGGCGCGTTTACTTCGCGTAACCCGGCGAGGAAAATCTCTATTTTCTGTTCAGGAATGAAATTGCCGATATAGGCAACGGTCAAACAATCATTCTTCCGGCGAACGGGCGCGGCAAACTCCGACGGGTCAAAACCATTGGTTATCGTCCAGGCGGGCCGCCCCAACATTTTTTCGTCTAATTCTGCCAGAAACGGATTGACGGCAATCGTGCCCGCCGCCGTTTTGAGCAAATCCCTGGCGGTGCGCGTGTAGAGTTTGCGCGTCACGCCGCGATACTGCTGCACCATCGGGTCACGGAAATCCATTAGCCAGGGCACGCCATACTTAGCGGCAAACCAACGCGCCAGAAACAGGCCCGCGTCCGGCCCGTGTTCGCCCAAGACCACATCAATTTTCACGCTTTCCGCGACGACTTCCGCTGCCGCCCGCGCAGATGGTTGCCAGGCTTGTGACCAATCGCCGCTTCTGAATTTCAACGCGGTCATGGCTTTCCGCGCCAGTATTGCCGGCTTTCCACGACGAGGCCCAACTTCTGTAAAAGTCCCGCGCCAACTGCGGTCAAGCCAACCATCGTGACGCAAACCAGGTGTGGCGACGATTACCGGTTCGCTTGGGTGCGCCGCCGCTAAAGCCCGCCGCGCATCATCCCGCGCCGTCGCCAGGGTTGCGGCGCGGTCATCCCAACGACGCCTTTCATTGTCACAACACAGAACGACGGCCCGCCAACCAAATTCGCGCAGATATTTGGCAAACTGCGCCGGACGCTGCGCCCCGATGGTCGAACGCGGATTCTGGTGAGGAGCGCATTCGTGAGCAAAAATAAGAACCGTTTTCATCTGTGAAGTGAGGCTAAAACAGGCTTTACGGCAATAATGCGGCGACGGGCAAGGCCCCGATTTCCTCGCCATCCAGTATTAAAGGCCAGGCTTCCGTCGGGCTGTAATCGCGGCGCGTGCGGTAATCCGGCTCATCCGCCGGCCCCGTCGGGTCGGTGTAAAGCTCGAGGTGGCGTTTAGGCAAATTGATTATCACATAGACGGGAATCCCGGCCCGCGCGTAAAGCCTTTTTTTCAGCACACGGTCACGCTGCAACGTCGTATCGGAAACCTCTATCACCACCGCCACTTCGCTGGCGCGTGGGTGGCGATTGTGGTATTGCCGCCGTTCTCCGCGCACAATTGACAAATCTGGTTCGGGTTCGCTGTCCTCGGTAACAATTGGTTCCTGCGCATCTACATACCAACCAACCGGAAGTATTCGCGCCACTTCTTCACGGGTTAATTGTGTCGCCAAACGATGAGGAGGTTTTTTTGACATCTTTTTTACTAAGCACCCTTCTAAAAGCTCAACCGGATCGTCATCCGTCAAAATGCCGGCTTCAATCATGCGCTCATATTGTCCGACGCTCATACGCCAGATGGGATTTGTCGGCTTTGTCAGAAAGGCTATATTTTGCGCTTCAGTCATGACTTTTCTCTCCAAACGGCGCATTATAACATACTCAGGCGGCGTAAAAATCGCTGATGACGCCGACCACCGATTCGCGTTG
>JAYVJN010000522.1:0-6762 GCA_043769325.1 Acidobacteriota bacterium | reverse complement strand
CGCGCCGCGCAAAAGCCCGCCGGCAAAATCCACACCATGCTCGGCATTCCTTACAACCCTTATGCGCCCGAACCTTACGAACGCTACGCCTTCAAAGGTCTGTTTGACCAAACGCCGCCTTACAAAGAAATCCTTGTCGCTGAAGAGTTTTGGGATTTCCTCAGCGGGCCAAAGACTTACGAAGATTTACTCGGCGTCTTTGAACAAGTCGGGAAAGAGTTGCGCCCCAAGATTGAGAAGCGATTCGCGGAATTTTAAGGCAGAAACGCGCACGTTAGTAAGCGTGTCAAGCGTAGGTCAATTTGTGTGCCATCAAACTACTTTCCTTAACGCCATTCAAACGTTCTCTTTGTTATCGGTGGTAGTCAGCTTTTCTTCATTTTGTTTTTGGGCATTCATAACTTTCTCACCCCATTCCTCTAACGCTGTAGTTTTTACCTTAAGCTCTTTTTTCTTCATTTTCCAATAGCGAATATCTAAGTCTGCCACAAGGTGTTCTGGAAATAAATAATAGCTATCTGTGTGAACAAACAAAATATCTGTGTTTCGGCCAACGCTTGGAGCTTGTTCTGCGCTTTTTTTCCCCATATAGCATATAAAGATTGCAGCAGCAGCAGATACCCATTTCCCCCAACCCGCTTTCAGTATCTCCGCTTCTGCGTGTATGCTTCCAATGCCGATAACCGCATAGCCGTTTTTGTCCTTACAGGCAAGCGTAGAATCCGACACGGTAAAGATATGGCAGCCACTTGAATCAATACCCGTAATGATTAACTCAACGGCTGGAAGCGGTAAGTCGTTAATATCGTCAGTAAGTTTTTCAACAAAAGACGGCAACATTTCCGCTTGACGACTTATAAATGAATTGGTGTCTAAGCCAAATGGTGCTAAGACTTGTGTCGTTGCTTTTCTTGCTTGTATTTCAGCTAAGATGGATTGACATAGCTTCCCAATTTCAACAACCTTCCATTCTGTTTTTGATTGCACACGCTCTTGAAGTTCGGTAATGACTTCACTACTGACATCGGTATCACCAGCAGTCATAATGAAAATGGTAGGCATAATAACCGTAGTTTTGGTTTGGCGAAGTTCAGCTATCCTTATACCTCTTGACGTAATCATTCTGTCAGATAATCCGACAACGACAGTGCCTTTCTCACAAATAGCGGCTATGCCTATAGTCATGCTGTATGTCCTATTTTAGATTTATCTATTTGCGCCTACTGAACATTAGCTGACGCTTACCGTCAAGCCTTTTTTGGCAAAACTCCACTCCAACACTTTCGCGCCGTCTTGTCTATCTTGAGCGGTAAAAGCTGCATTCAAAGCATTTTCCACATCAGCGCGGCGACCTTCGGTGCAGAGGAACGCGATGCAACCGCCGCCGCCCGCACCGCAGACTTTGGCGGCTTCCGCGCCATTGGCCAGGGCAATGCTTATGAGGTTATCCATATGCGGCGTGGTGATGGCGGGCGCAAGTTGGCGACGCAAAGGAAACGCGGCTTTCATCGTCGCGCTGAGGGCCGGCCAATCGCCGGCGATAAGGGCCGAGCGCACATTTTGGGCCGCGTCGCGGATACCGTCAAACAAGGCCATGAGTGGTTGCGTGTCGGTTTTGAGTTCGTCAATGTGGCGTTTGCAGATGTCCCAATTGTTGGTGCCGGAGTTGCGCGGTTCGCCCGTGTAGAGAATGGCGAAGCGGCTTTCCAGCGTTGCCGCGTCAACCGGAATAGCCTCGCGTTTGCGGCCTGCGATGCCAAACGAAATTGAGGACAAACCACCGTATTGCGCCGGATAATAGTCCTGAAAGCCCGCCGGCACGCGGATAACGGTTGATTCCACGTTGGCGGCGATGTTGATAAATTCGCTTTCCGGGTAACGGTCGCCGCAGAGTTTGTTGAGCGCGCCGATGGTCGTGATAAAGAGCGACGACGAACCGGCCAAACCCGCGCCCGCCGGCGCGTGGCTTTCGGCGGTCAAAGTGAAACCCACCGTCGGGCGGAAGAAATGGACGAGTTTGGAGATTAGCTCCAATTTGGTGTCCTGCGCGAGTTCGTCAATCCGTTCCAGCGTCGTTTCCACACGCTCGCCGCGGTCTTTCGATTCAAGGATGATGCGGTTGTCGTCGCGCGTTTCGATGCGGCAATAGGTGCGCGGCGAGATGGCGAAATTAACCGTCGTCGCGCCCGGATGAAACAAATAGAGCGGCCAAATATCAATCGTGCCGCCTTCCAAATCAACCCGCGTCGGGGCCGTTGATGCAATAATCACTGTCGGAAATAAACCTTTCGTTAAATTCTTTCGTTTTGTGTAAGCTCTGAAATTGCTAATCTACTTTTGCCGCCTCGCTTTTTTCCGCTTTCGGCTCGTCTTTGGGCGGCGTGGGGCCGTGCTTAAAATGAATGCGTTCTTGTATTTCGTGGCCTAGCTCGTGGAGTTTTTCCTGCGCCGCGTGTTCAAATTCGTGGAGGCGTTCGGGCGAGGCTTGTTCTACCTTTTCCGCCAGCCAGTAGCGTTCCAAGAGGTAAAACCCGATGATGCCCAACAGCACTAATGCCAGTAAAACCTTGCCGAGTTGGTGAAAGTCGCCGATGACGTTGGTTATCGTTGAGCTAAAGAAAAAGCCCGCGCCGGCCAGGACAAAAACCCACAAAAAACAACTGCAAAATGAAAGCAGCAGAAACCGCAAATACGGCATCCGGCCCACGCCGTAAAAGATACACGAGGCCCAACGCAAGCCGTAAATGTACTTTGAGAGAAAAATCGAAAGCGGCCCGAATTTGTCCGTCAGGCGTTGGATACGCGGTTGCGCGAGTTGGTAAAAGCGAAACTCGCGCACCGTTTTGCTCGAACCGCGCCCGATAAAGTAGGCGATGTTGTCGCTCACCACGCCGCCCAAAGTCCCTGCCGTCAACACTTGGGCGAAACTATATTCGCCGAAGAAACGGCTGTGCGCCAAGACGCCGCCCAACAACAGAGTCACGTCGCCCTCTATCGCCGTGAGGACGAAAACGGCGTACAGCCCGTACTGAAAGATGATGTCGTAAACCGGATGACCCATTTGTTGCGGCGCGACAGATGCGCTTTTCGCTACGGCAAAGCCGCGAAAGATAAAAACGCTCAATCTTTGGCGTAAAATTACTAATGCCCGCCACATTCTACACGGAAACGGCTTCATTGACAGCCAGGCGGCCCGTTGCATACAATCTAAATCGCGTTTAGTGATGGTTTTACGCAAATTTTTAGGGGTTATAACTCTGCCAATATGAATGACAATAATTGCTTGCTTGGCTTTGAACTTTCCCGCGCCGTGCTGCGCGGCGTCGCGCTGGACACGGACGGCAACGTCCTGGCGCAAGAGACGGTTACGCCCGAACCGGAAAACCTGGTGGCACAAATCGCGGAACTGGCGGCGCATCTGCGCGGCGAACACGCGGTTAAAGCCATTGGCCTGGCCGTGCCGGGTTTGGTCAACCGCGCCGCCAACCGCGTGGAAGTCTCGCCTGACTTGCCGAACTTGACCCGCGAGGATTTTTACGACGAATTGCGGGCCGCGCTCAATGCGCCCGTCTGGTTGGACAACGACGCCAACGCCGCCGCTTACGCCGAATATACGCGGGGCGCGGGGCGCGGTTGCCGCGATATGTTTTACGCCACGATTGGCGCGGGCGTCGGCGGCGCGTTGATTTTTGGCGGACAGGTCTGGCGCGGCGCGGGCGGTTACGCCGGCGAATTCGGCCATCTGACCATCAACGTCGAAAACGACACCACGCTGGAATACCTGGCCTCATCGGAAAACATCGTGCGCCGCACGCATGACCGGCTTATGCGCGACAGCACTTCTTCGTTATCGCAACTCGGTGAACAAGAAGATTTTACCGCGCTCGACATCGCCAGTGCCGCCAACGATGACGACGACTTCGCCATTATGATGATGGCCCGCACCGGCAAATTCATCGGCACGGCCCTGGCCGGCGTCATCAACCTGCTCAACATCGAACGCATCGTCATCGGTGGCGAAACCGCCCACGCCGCCGCCGACACGCTGCTCAAACCCCTAATACACGAGGCCGAACGCCTCTCCTTCGGGCCGGCCTTCGCTTCCACACAAATCGTTGCCGCCGAACTCGGCCCCGAAGCCGTCGCCACCGGCGCAGCCCTCTTAGCCCAAGCGGAATTAGTGCAATGAGAGGCATAAATGAGCTATGACCCATTATCTGAAGTGATTGACGAGCCATTAGTGATTTCCGCTCAATCTATGCAACAACTCACTATCCTTCGAGCGTCTGCAAAGTTTGACGACCTTCATGGCACTGATATAGCAGAAGAACAGCTTCGCCTTTCACAATTTTTTAATGAATTGCTTAATCGGCTACTTGCAGAGGTATGCGCCAACCCACACAAACTCTGGGTTATGAGTCAGTTCCAGTTAATACTTGAGGCGGTGCAAATGGAAGACACCGAAGGTAGAGAGTGTTTCGGGACTCAGCTTGAGAAAGTCATGGACATTCTCAACAGCGAAAGTTCTGATGGATTGCTAGGATTCTACCTTGGTTAATCATCCTCAACCTGCGCTGCCGCGCGCACTTTTTCCCAGACCAAATCGCCCGCGAAACCGCGCCTAAAGAGAAACGCGGCCAGGTTTTGTATTTCGGCGGGCGTGGTGGGGCGGCCTTTGGCGCGGAGGCGTCGGCTAAGGGCCTCGTCCAATAAATCCGCTTCCGGCACTTCGCTAAAGAGTTCATCCAACGCGGTTTCCACTGTTTCGGGGGCGATTTTGCGTTGCGCGAGTTCGCGTTTGAGGCGCATTCTGCCCGTCGGTTTTTGGCGCACCTGGTAAGCGGCGTAGTTTTGCGCGAACTTCGCATCGTCCAAGTAACCGTACTCACTCATGCGCGCCAAAACTTCGTCCACCGTGGCGGCGTCCGTCCAATCTTTTTCTAACAAACGCGCGCGCAATTCGCCCACCGAACGCGGACGCGCCGCCAAAAGCCGCGTGGCCCGTTCCATTGTCTTGACCCGTTTGCGTTCCGGCGGCATCTCGCGTTGGGGCTTTTCCGTCTCATCCGTTTTTTCGCGCCACTTTTTTCTCATGCCGCGATTTTACCGCTTTTTCGCCAAACCTGCCGAGTTAACTTTGCGTCTTTACGCCTTCGCGTGAGATGTTTAGAGGGCTAGAGGAAATAATCGCCTCACTGTTCACTTTCCACTGTCAACTATCCACTGATTCCTTTGAAAAACAGTGCAAAGTGGATAGTTGACAGTGGAAAGTGCGCCTCTTGCCACGCAATTGGGTTAATTCTGACTACTGCGTCAAAAAATGAACGGACTTCTTATCATAGACAAACCCGCCGGCTTGACCTCGCACGATGTGGTGGCGCGGGTGCGGCGCATCTTGCGCGAGAAACGCACCGGACACACCGGCACGCTTGACCCTTTTGCCACCGGCGTTTTGGTCGTCCTGGTCGGACGCGCCACCCGCCTGGCGCAATTTCTGAGCGGCGCGGATAAGACTTACACCGCCACGATTCGCTTGGGCTTTGCCACCGACACCGGCGATTTGACGGGAACGCCAAAACCGGAAAGCTATGCGCGGACAAGGGATATACGCGAAATCACGGCGCGGGACGTGGAAATCGCTTTGCAAACTTTACGCGGCGCGATTATGCAGACGCCGCCGATGTATTCCGCCAAAAAGGTGCAGGGCAAAAAGCTCTACGAACTGGCCCGCGCCGGACAGGAAATCGAACGCCAGCCCGTCGCCGTCAACATCAGTCAATTTGAAGCCGCGCCACGCGACGGCGCGTTGTTTAGTTTCAACGATGACGACACCGCCGACCTTGATGTCGTCGTGCGCTGCACCGCCGGTACTTACATCCGCACGCTGGCCGAAGATTTGGGCGCGAAATTAGGTTTTGGCGCGCACCTCACCGCCTTGCGCCGCACCCACGCGGGCGCGTTTTCGCTGGCGCAAGCCGTGACTTTAGAAGAGCTTGAAACGCAAGGAGCAGCAGCTTTAGCGTCTCCGGTTACCGCCTTGACGGATTGGCATATCTGCCAACTTGACGCCGAGGAAACGCGCCGCACGCTACACGGCCAGTTTTTGCCACCGCGCGACGCGCTACTCAATGACGGTCAATTTGTGGGCCTACAAGATGACGGCGGCGAACTCATTGCCATCGCGGTTTACGACGCGGCATCCGACACACTGCGGCCCCGCGTAGTATTGGCGTGAAACTTCAAGATTAAGAAAACCACACTCAATGCAAAGGCGCAAAGACCTGACAAACAATCGGTTTCCACTTTTCAATACCTTCGCCAAATTAAGCGGAAGAGATGGCAATTTTAGGCCGGTGAATACTATCGAGTCGGCCAATCGCTACCGTGATTCGTTCGATTAATATTGCTTCCGGATTTTTCACAACCAATTTTATTGTCGCCAAAGCGTATTTTACGCCCAGATAGTGCGCTTTGGAAGCCAGTGGCAGTAAGCAGAGGCAGTAGGCAGCAACTACTTCCTACTGCTTATTGTCCGCTGGCGAAGCGCGAAGGTCGCGTCATTGGCGGAGACAGGACGGCGGCGGCGGTTCGCGCCTGTGTTAGCGCAACGCGGCTTTTTGCTGCCTACTGCCACTGCCTACTGCTTACTGCCGCGTTGCGGCCTTCAGGTCGTTTATGCCTAAACACCGACCACCGCTCGCAAGCTGCAATTTCGCATTCACCTGCACCATCAGGAAGGCCAGATTCGCCGCTTTCTCCACG
>JAYVJN010000521.1:0-4208 GCA_043769325.1 Acidobacteriota bacterium | reverse complement strand
GCTAGGCGAGAATGTCCGCGTTGATTTGGGCGACATCACGGTTATCTTCTCGCAAGTCACGAGTTTAGGCGTGACCTCAGCCAGCCAGATTGACCCCGCAACAGCCGGCGTGTTGCCCGCCGGTTACACCTTGACGCCGGACAGCCGCGCCTTTGAACTCAACACGACGGCGGTTTACACCGGCAATGTCGTGGTCTGCATTCGCAACAACGCCGCGCCCAATATTCAAGCCTTCGCGCGCAAACGCATCATGCACGGCGAAGGCGGGCCGACGCTGATTGACCGCACCATTCTGCCGCCGAATGACCCCTCGTTTAACTTCAACACGCGCCGCGTCTGCGCCCGCGTAACCTCGTTCAGCCCCTTTGTGGTGGCTTCGACAACGACATCCTTTACTATTAACGGCACGATTCTGGACAATTCCGGCGTTCCGGCGACGGGTGTGCGCGTGCGCGTCAATCTGCCCGGCAACCAGACGCCCCTGTTAGTCGCCGACACCGACGCCAACGGCCAATATGTTCTGCCGGGCCTCATTTCAGGCAGCTATGTCGTGACGCCGGCCCGCACGGGTAGCGCATTCTTGCCGGCCAACCGCACCTTTACCAACGTCAGCACAGACCAGACGGCGGACTTTGTTTTGGTCAACCCCGCCGCCCGTTTCAACATTAGCGGGCGCGTCACGAATAGCCAAACCGGAGCGGGTTCGCCTAATGTGCGCATCAACTTAGCCGGCGTTGGCGGCATATTGCGCGCCCTCACTCAAGCCGATGGGACGTATCAATTCCCTGGCGTCTTTGGCGGCAATTACAGCCTTACGGCAGAGCGTCCGGGCTTTAGTCTCGCGCCATCGGTTATCTCTTTGGAAAACCTGAGCGCGGAGGCCGTCAACCAGAATTTCGTGGGTACGCCGGTTGTAACACCGACGCCGACGCCTGAGCCTGGCGACGATTTTAGCGATGCCGGACGCGACCCGAACCGTTGGAGCATCGGTATCGCTTCCGAACGCGCCGAACGCTTTGACCCGCAAGTCTCCGTCACACAAGGGGCCGACCCGCAATTCCCGAACCGCTTGCGGGTTCGTCCGCGCAGTGGCGTTGACGGGCCAAGTTTTAGCGGCTACGTTTCGGCGCGTCCGATAAATCTTAACCAGCAATCGCAAGCGGGCGTGCGCGCCGTGCGCCCCGCCACCGGCGCAATGGCGGCGACGGCTTTCAGCATCGGCACGGACAGCCTCAACTATTCGCGCATCATCGTCACGTCCGCGCCTTTGGCTTCGTTGGGCATCGCCACCAACGGCCCCAACGCCGCGCGTATTCTCAGCCAGCCAACTGAAGGCGGGCAGATGATTGTTTACCAAAACGTCACTAACGGGCAGTCAACCGCCACCGTGCAGGCTTACAACAATGTCCAGCAACAGTTCTGGCGTTACCGTTACGACGCGATAAACCAATTACTGTTCCTCGAAACCAGTCCCGACGGCTTAATCTGGACTCTGCGGGCCACGCAAAACCTGGCCAACGCCGGGGCCGAAGGCTTCATCAGCGAACTGATTGCCGGCACTTTTGATTCCACCATCAATCCGGGCCTCGCGCTCTTTGGCGAATACCGTGTGGTGCCGCCGATTGGCTTGCGCTTTGCGGCGTCAAATTCCAGCGTCAGCGAGACCGGCGGTAATGCGACGATTACAGTTGTGCGCGACGGCAATACCGAAATTCCTTCTAAAGTGGACTATGCCACGAGTAACGGCACGGCTATCGCTAACCTTGATTACAGGGCAGTTTCCGGCACGTTAACCTTCAACGTGGGCGAAACGTCGAAGACTTTCAACGTCCCGATTTTAGACGACTTCTTGCTCGAAGGCGGCGCGCCGGAAACCGTCAATCTGATGCTCTCAAACGCCTCCGGCAGTTTGTTGGGCACCCCTAACACGGCGACGCTCGGCATCGTTGACGACGAAAGCGGAACCAATCCGATTGACGACCCGGGCTTTTTTGTTGACCAACATTACAGCGATTTCCTGAGCCGTTCGCCCGATGTGTCGGGACGAAATTACTGGGTGGGGCAGATTACCCAATGCGGCGCGAATGTGGCTTGTATTAACGGCAAGCGCATAGATGTTTCGGCGGCCTTCTTCAATGAATCGGAATTTTTTGAAACCGGCGGCCTGGTCTATCGCCTCTACCGCATCTCGCATCTGCGCGCGCCCAATTTTGCTGAATTTGAGGCAGACCGCCGCTTGGTCGTGGCCGGCCCGAATCTCGCGGGCAGCCAAGTGGCCTACGCCAACAACTACGCCGGACGCGCCGAATTTTTGCAACGCTACAACGGCCTCAACAGCATCGCCTTTGTTGACGCGCTCTTTGCCAACGCCGGCATCACGCCGACAGAAGCGGAACGCGCCTTTTTGATTACAAATTTGGCAAGCGGCGGGCTGACGCGCGGCCAGGTCTTGCTCTCAATCGCCAACCGCGCCCGGGACGACGCCGGTTTCCGCCAACGCGAAAACAACCGCTTGTTCGTGCTGATGCAATACTTTGGCTATTTGCGGCGTAATATAGACCAAGCCGGCTTTGATTTCTGGCTTGACGTTTTGCAGCGCACCAGTAACATCAGAGGGATGGTCTGCGCCTTTATTACTTCGGAAGAATACCAAAGAAGATTCGCGCCGATTGTGACGCGCACAAACGCAGAATGCGCCAATGTCAACGGGCCGGAAAATGTGAAGAAGGCAAACCCGTAGGGGCCGACATATGTGTCGGCCCCGCATTACGCCGCCAGACATTACGCCGCCGGACATTGTGCCGATGGGCGGGGCAGACACATCGGTCGGCCCCTACGCCACGTCTTACTGAGAATCAAACAGACATGAAAATTATGCAGCCTCAAAGCAAAAAATTGAGATGCTTACTTGGCCTCTGGGTGTTTACGCTGTGCTTATCGTTTACGGCGGCGGGGCAGGATACCGTTACCGGCGCGTTTGAGGGAACGGTCACGGACAATCAAACCGGAGAACCGATTGCCGGAGCGCAAATTGTCATCATCAATCAAGCCACCAATCTCACGCGAGCTAAAACCTCAAACGCGCAAGGGCGTTTTTATCAAGGACTATTGGCGCCCGGCATTTACACCGTGCGAGTCTCGGCGACTAACTACGCGACCCGCGAAGTTGAACAACGCCTTCTCGTGACACGCACGGGCGAGGTTGTGCCGGTTCCGGTTGCGCTTGATCCGGCTGCGCCGGCTACAACCGCCGCCGCTTCACCTACGCCAACCGCCGCGCCGCTCACCGCGCAACAGACACAGGTGCGCGCCGAAACCAACCGCGCCGACGCGCAAAGGGCGGGTTCATTCCCCGATGGCACAATTGACGCGCTCCCGCTTGGCGGCTCAACCTTTACCCGTAGTTTCGACGAATTAACACTTCTATTGCCCGGTGTGACCTTGCCGCCGCCGACTTTGGGGCGCGGTTCCGGGCCGGGACAAGGCGCGGGCGTCGGTTCGGCGGGGCAATTCTCGCTCAATGGTTTGCGCTCGCGCGGCAACAATTTCACGGTTGACGGCTCAGACAACAACGACGAAGACATCGGCGTCCGGCGCCAAGGCTTTCTTTCGCTGGTCCCGCAATCCATCGAATCAATCCGCGAATATCAGGCGACAACTTTGCTGCCATCTGCTGTCTTCGGGCGCAACCTGGGCGGGCAAATCAACGCCGTTTCGCGTTCCGGCGGCAATCAACTTCATGGCAACCTGTACGGCTTTTTCAATAGTAGCCAATTAAATGCCCGCAACTTTTTCGATACCGCCAGGGGCAACGCCACTACGCCCGTAACCGTTGGCAATCAAGCGGTTATCGTTGGCACAGAGGTTGCATTTAACTCCGCAACCCTAAAATTTACGCCAATTAACGGCGCGCCTTTGACCGTGACAAACGGGAGCGGCGGCCAGGATTCTTTTACTTTAGGGCAGGGCGGATTCGTTTTGGGCGGGCCGGTGCGCCGCGATAAAGCCTTCTTTTTTGTTTCGCTGGAACGGCAAATCATCAACGCCTTGCAAGAAGCCGGTTTTGCTGTGCCGACGTTGTCCCAACGCGGTTTGGGTAATTCAGGGGCGTCGGGTATTTCTCGTGACCCTTTTATTGTTGGCGGACGAGCGCGTTTTACCCATCCTAACACTTTGCAAGGCGACGCGGTGTTTAGCCTTTACCCATT
>JAYVJN010000520.1:0-3951 GCA_043769325.1 Acidobacteriota bacterium | reverse complement strand
ATCAACCCGTTTAGAGGCGGTCTCTGACCGCCGTTGCCGCTACGAGTCAACCCCACCGGCGGTCAGAGACCGCCTCTAAACGAGAGAGCTTGTAGGTGGGTTGGGTTATTTAATTTACGTTACTAAAGGGGCGATTGCTGATTGAAGGAGAAAATGAACATACAAAAGACAAGAATTAGCTCGTCGGCTATAAAATTAACTTTACTAGCTATTTTTACGATTTTGGTTTTAACCGCTTCGGCAGAGGCGGCGACTTACACGGTCACGAAAACAGCCGATACCAACGATGGTGTTTGTGATACTGACTGTTCGTTGCGGGAAGCAATCGCGGTAGCAAATGGAACCGCTGCTAATGACATCATTGAATTTAACGCAGTGTTCAGCACTCCGCAGACAATCACTCTCGGCGGCACGACATTAACCATCGCCAATAATGGAACTCTGACAATTAACGGAACGGGGGCAACTTTGTTGACGGTTTCGGGCAACAATGTCAGCCAGGTGTTTGTTGTCAACAGCGGAGCGACAGCAGAGATTTCCGGTTTGACCGTTACGGCGGGTCGAAACACAGGTGGTAACGGAGGAGGTATCGTTGCCAACAGTACCTCAACGCTGACATTGAGAAATCTTCGCATTATGGGAAATTTTGGTCAGTCTGGCGGCGGCGTTCTTGCCCTGTCAGGCAGCACCGTTAATCTTTCTGATAGCACGGTGAGTAATAATGATAGTGCCAGAGCATCTGGCAGCCTCGGCGGCGGCATCTTCAATTCCCAAGGAACGGTGAACATTAGTAATTCGACGTTCACCGGAAATAATGCGGCATTCGGCGGCGGTATTTTCAATAACGGTTCAATGACGATAAGTAATTCAACCTTTAGTGGCAATACCGCAAATAATGGCGCTGGCATTGCCAACGGCACTTCTTTTACCGGCGGCGGCAGCACAATAACCATCAACAACTCGACTATCAGCGGCAACACCGCAACAAACCAAGGCGGCGGACTCTATAATGTTACTTCCGCAGCAACTAACACGGGCACGCTCAATAGCTCGACCATTAGCGGCAATACCTCCGCAGCAAGCCAAGGCGGTGGCATTTTCAACACCGGCACACTAACCTTAAATAACTCAATCAGCGCCAATAGCGTTACCGGCAGCGACTGTGTCAGACCTAGCGGCACAGCCAATGCGACTTACAGCCTCGTCGAAGACAATTTAACCTGTGTCAACGGCACGAACTCGAACAATCTCACGGGCGACCCGAATCTCGGCCCTTTGCAGAATAACGGCGGTGCGACTTTTACTCACGCGCTGCTCACGGGCAGCATCGCCACTGACAAAGGCAATTCGTCGCTGACGCAAGACCAACGCGGCTCTCTGCGTCCGGTTAACGACCCGAATGCTTCCAACGGCACAGGCAATCTCGCCGACATCGGAGCTTATGAAGTCCAAGCCCCCGGCGGGGATTTGGACTTACCGTTCGCGCCTGACATTTCAGGGGGCGTGGTAGAAGCCTTAGCGGTGCAAGCGGACGGCAAAATCGTTATCGGCGGCCAGTTCACCACCGTCAACGGCGTGGCGCGGAATCGTATCGCGCGGCTCAATGCGGACGGCACGCTCGACACCGCCTTTGGCAACGGGCTGGCCGGCGCGAACAACATCGTGCGTGCCGTCGCGGTGCAGCCGGACGGCAAAGTCGTCATCGGCGGCGATTTCAACATGGTCAACGGCGTGGCGCGGGGGCGTATTGCGCGGCTCAATGCGGACGGCACGCTCGACACTGCTTTTGGCAACGGGCTGGCCGGCGCGAACAACACAGTGTTTGCCGTCGCGGTGCAGACGGACGGGAAAGTCGTCATCGGGGGCGGTTTCACCACCGTCAACGGAGTGGCGCAGCGTGGTATCGCGCGGCTCAACGCGGACGGGACGCTCGACACCTCCTTTGGCAACGTGCTGGCCGGCGCGAACGTCGGCGTGTTTGCCGTCGCGGTGCAGACGGACGGCAAAGTCGTCATCGGCGGCGATTTCGACATGGTCAACGGCGTGGCGCGGAATCGTATCGCGCGGCTCAACGCGGACGGGACGCCCGACACTGCTTTTGGCAACGGGCTGGCCGGCGCGAACAACCAAGTGCTTGCTGTCGCGGTGCAGACGGACGGGAAAGTCGTCATCGGGGGCATTTTCACCAGCGTCAACGGCGTGACGCGGAGTCGTATCGCGCGGCTCAACGCGGACGGGACGCCCGACACTGCTTTTGACAACGGGCTGGCCGGCCCGAACAGCGCAGTGACTGCCGTCGCGGTGCAGACGGACGGGAAAGTCGTCATCGGGGGCTTCTTCTTCACCGTCAACAACGTGGTGCGGGGCCGTATTGCGCGGCTCAACGCGGACGGCACGCTCGACACCGCCTTTGGCAACGGGCTGGCCGGCGCGAACAGCACCGTGAATGCCGTAGCCGTGCAAGCGGATGGCAAAGTCGTCATCGGCGGTAATTTCACCAGCGTCAACGGCGTGGCGCGGACTGGCTTGGCAAGATTGCTGGCTACCAATTTCGCGCCTAGCTCTCTGCAATTCAGCGCAACCAGCTACTCCGTCAACGAAAACGCCGGAACTGCCCTCATTACCGTTACCCGCACGGGCGGCAGCGAGGGTACGGTGACGGTCAACTATGCCACCGGCAATGGCACGGCTACCGCCGGCAGCGACTACACCAGCGCGGCGGGAACATTGACTTTTCTGGACGGCGAAACGAGCAAAACCTTTACCGTGCCGATTACCGACGACACGACGCAAGAGCCGCTGGAAACCGTCAATCTGACGCTCTCCGCGCCTACGGGCGGGGCCACGCTGGGCGCGCCGGTTAACGCCGTGCTGACCATTGTGGACAACGACGGCTTCACCATCTCGGGCCGTATCGCCGACGGTAGCAATGCGGCTCTGGCGGATATTCCGGTCACCTTGAGCGGGGCCGTAACGCGCACCATGCGCACGGATACCAGCGGCAACTATTCGTTTACTAATCTGCCCGCCGGACGCGACTACACCGTCAGGCCCAACAGCGCCTATCACGTTTTCACCCCGGCCCGTGCCGATTTCACTAATCTGGCCGCCAACCAGACGCAGAATTTCACCGGGATGCTCTCAGATACGGGAACTACGCCCGCCCCTCTGGCGGATAATTTCGGCGGCCCGAACCGCGACCCGGAGCGTTGGAGTCTGGGCACATTGTCCCAACCGCCGGGCGCGCTTGACCCGCTGGTCACGGTGGCCCAAACCAACGGCCAACTCGTCATCACGCCCCGCGCCAACATGGACAGCCTGCACTACAACGGCTATGTCTCGGCCAACAGTTTCGACCTCTCCAACGGTCAAATCAGCGTCGAACTGGCGCTGGCCGGCCTCAATGGCGCGGAAAGCATCTTCGCCATCGGCATCGGCGGGGATGCTTTCCTGCGTTTTATAGTAGTCGCACCACGACCCAACCAACTGCTGCAAGTAGAGCCCGTCATTGACGGCGTGAAGCAAGCGCCGGTGGGCGTAACCGTCCCGACGCTCATGTTCCAGTTTGTCCAGAACGGGCAAATTTTCCTCAACATCGCCATCCCTTACGACCCCGTCGCCCACCGCTTTCTGCGCTTCCGGCACTTCGCCCCCGCTAACCAAATCATCTTCGAGACCAGCGCGGACGTCACGGTTTACACCGAACGCGCCAGAGGCGATTTGGGCGAACGCTCCGTCCAAGCCATCACCGTCGAACTCGCCGGCGGCACGGCGGGCGCGGCCACCAATCCGGGGCCGGTTATCTTCGACAACCTCGTCACGCAGGTCGTCAACGCCCGCTTCGCGCTCTCTGCCGTGACCGTCAGCGAAGGCGCGGGGGCCGTCACTCTGAACGTCTCGCGCACCGGTCTGACCACGCTGGCGACGGCGGTGGAATTCTTCACGGTGGAC
>JAYVJN010000519.1:0-5242 GCA_043769325.1 Acidobacteriota bacterium | reverse complement strand
CCGGCGTGGTGTCGTTTGTTCATGCGCCAGGCAATTTCCGGGTCAGTATAGGCGGCGGTATCAGGCCATTCTTGCCGCGCCAATGAAACGACGATACCCGCGTAATCGTCGCGGTGCGGCGGCAATTCATAACTACCGGTTTCCCCGGCGATTTCGATTTTCGCCCATTCACGCCAGGGGTTCAAGCCTGTGGCGGCTTCGACTACTTCGGCGATATTCGCGCCGCCGACCCGCGCGCCGGTTTCGAGGAAATAAAACTGTCCGTCAGCGTGGCCTTTGATAAATTCTGTGTGGGTCACGCCGCGCACCAGGCCGAGAGCCTTCGTCAACTCGCGGTTTAGTTTGGTTAAAGTTTTTGCGTCAGCCGATTTACGGTCAAGTTTGCGCGTCATAAAAACCCCGCCGTCGTGGGCCACATTCATCGGCGGCGCGCCATATTTGTGCGGCACAGAGAAGATAACCTCCTTGTCCCAGACGAAAGAATCTATGTGATAGACATCACCGGCGACATATTTTTCCAAGACGTAGAATGATTGCTTATCGCCCAATTCGTCGAGAATCGGCCATAAATCGTCAGCTTGCTGCACTTTGCGGATGCCGGTGGCCGAAGCTTCGGAACGCGGTTTCAAAACCCAGGGTGGCGGGATTCGCTCCATATATTCGCGCAGGGCTTCGTAATTGAGCGCGTGCACAAAATCCGGCACCAGAAAGCCGGCATTACGCGCCTTGACGCGCATGGCTAATTTGTCGCGGAAATAACGCGCCGTTGTGTCACCCATGCCCGCCAGACGCAAATGCTCGCGTAAAGCCGCGCCAGTCTCCACATCGAAATCATCCAACGCGACAATACGGTCAATACGATTGTTTCTCGCTATCCAGCTAACGCCTTTGACAACATCCCCCAGGGCATATTGATCCAGCAAATAGAAATAATCGTCAATTGAATCGCGCGGCCAATCGGCGTCGCGCAGTGAAGCGCGCGTCAGCAATAACACGCGGCAGCCCTGCGCCTTGCACTCCTGCATAAACGCCTGGCCTTTTTCGTAAGTAGCAACACAAAGAACGGTTAAAGGTTGGTTTGACATGATGGCTAACAAATCCCCGAAAGGTGAACAATAACTTTCAGAGATTTGTTAGCACGGAGCGGCGTGGGAAGTAAAGCGAAACAGATAAATCATGGCTCTAAGCCGTCAATTTGCAGAATCACAGGGTCGGCACGGCTACCCTTGACAGCTTCAATCACTTGCGCCACCTCCCTGTAAGACAAAGAGCGGGCAGCCTTTAGCACAACAGCCCGATTGACACAGCCATCTGCGCAATCGTTCAGAGATGGGCGGTAGTGATGTCTTGCAGCCCGCTCTTGGAATAATTGTTGCAGCCGGGCCGTGAGACGTTCACAGTTCTCAGTCATGCCAAATTGCTCTTTGCCATTCAAGATTACTCGTTTGTCGGCCCCGACAGCAACGATTATCGCGCCTTCTGCCGGTGCCTCAACTGTCGTTAGCGGGCGCGAAGCCGTAACCCAAACCTTGTAAACATAAACCTTCGGCGGCCCGTCGGACATTACCAGGCCGATGCCCAAGATGAGCAACAAGAATAAGACCTTGAGAAAATGTCCGGCGTGTAGGTTCATTCGCTTACTGTTCCAGCGCGTCAACTTGCAAGCCAACAGGCGCGGCCCCGGCGGTTTTTATGCTGTCAATAACTTTGGCGATTTCACCGTAAGACATTGAGCGCGGGGCTTTTAAGAAGACCGTGCGTTTGATGCGCGCGGTGTCGGGCAAATCGGCGCGGGTCGCCATTTCGTAAGTGAAACTACGCGCTTCCAGCCGTTTCTGAAAGACTTCGGAGAGCTTGGCGATAAGCGGCGCAGGGTCGTTGACGCTGCCAAAGTTGCCACTTTGGTTTAGTTGTAACTGCGAGCCTTTGGTTATGTTGACAACCAGGTTGGTCGGGTCTGGCGGGACGCTGTCTTGGCGCGGGGGCGGCGGTTCGGGAATTTGCGCTTTGAAGCGGTGCGGCTTGGGCGGCGCGGCCACCATGAAAATTATGAGAAGCACCAGCAACACATCAATTAACGGCGTGACGTTGATAGACGGGGCGGTTTGATTCGTTTTCAGTTCCATCGTGTTTTCTCCGTGAAAATTGTCCTTTGTAAAGCGATTGCACGGACTTTTAGACACAAAAACACGCGGATTGTTCCCTCTCTAATTCAATTACTTGGCATCGTTTGTTTGCGACTGGACGGCGCGGGCGACGAGTTTATTTTGTTCTTCAAAGAGAATAGGTAAGCGTTCGCTCTCCAACACGTCGAGACGGCGCAGAATTTCGGCGAGCGAGATTTCGTTTTTGAGGTTGACTTGATAATCCAAATCGGCGCGGAGGCGGTCTTCGCCGCCCTGCCGGTTTTGCGACATCATTATCACGGGGGCTTGCAAACCGGCGATAACGCCCAACACCAGTCCGAGCAGTTGGTAGGGAAATTCGTCAAACTGCGGTTTGGCTAAAATCAATGTATTCAACACCATCCAGCAGATTATCAGACCCGCCAGAAACGCGATAAACTTCCAACTCCCGCCAAAATTCGCCAGACGAAAGGCGATGCGGTCGGCTTTGGTCAAACGCGAGTCGGCTTCTTCGTTGGCGTTACGCGAAACGCGCTGGCGCAGCATCTCGTCGGTCTGGCGCAAACGAGTGGTGAGAGCGGCCAGCATCTCTAGCGCGACGTTCGGGTTACGTTGCACAAAGGCGATGAAATCTTCGCGGGACAAAACCGCCAGGCGCGTCGCTTCAATTGTGGTGGCGTCTGCCGAACGCGGTTTGCCGTCAAGAATCGCCATCTCACCAAAAAAGTCGCCCTGCGCCAATTCCGCGAGTGTCACTTCATTGCCTTCGGCATCGCGCACGCTGATACGAATGCGCCCGTTTTCGATGAGGTACAAGGCGTCGCCGGTTTCGCCGGCACGGAAAATCGGCGTGTCACCCGGCACATCCCGCGCTTGGAGAAGCTCACGCAGTTCCACAGCCGCACCGTCGTCCAGCGACGCGAATAAAGGAACAGAACGCAATTCTTCTAATGTAACGTCCTGTACGGCGGTGATAAAATCGCCTTCTTGAAGCATAGTTCCGTTTACTTTGTCAATGCGCTCAGGATTATTCCCAGCCAGTAAAGCGCCATAATTGAGAGCCCAATCCCGCCACAAATTATTCCCGCCAGCGCTAACCCGGCCCCTCCGTAAAGCTCCGGGTTTGCTTCAACCCGTTTACGCGCCATGACGCCCAGGATTATGGCCGGCACACCCACAATGCCACTAAAACAGAACATCACGACGCTCACTAAACCGCACACAAATGACAAAATTGCCAGCGTTTGGTCGGGCGCGGGACGGCGGGACGGGGCCGGATACGCGGGCGCGGGAAAGTTTGGCGGTTGTGTTGCCGGCGGCGCGTAGTTGGGGGGCGTTGAAGGTTGCCAACTCGCCGGCCCGGGCGCGTAACCAGGCTGTGAGGGCGGCGCATATGCGTTGCCGGTTGGTGTTGGCGGCGTATAAAGCTCCGTTGGCGGCGGGTCGTAACGCACGGTTGGCGGGCCTTCGCCCGATTCCTCACTCTCAGACAGCAAAATCGCGCCGTCTTCGGTGCAAAAGGATTGCAAGTCATCATATGCGCGTTGGCACGCGGGACAGCGTTTCATTTAGTCAAACCCTCAAAACCAATTCTTTTCTACAATCTCAAATTTGAAATTTGAAATCTATACCACCCGCCCGTCTTTCATCATTATCAGACGGTCGGCAAATTGCGCCGCCAGTTCCCGATCATGTGTAACCATAACCACAGTAAGGTTTTCCTGTTCCACCAGGGAGCGTAATAGACCAAGAATTTCAGCCGCGCGGGTTGAATCCAGGTTCCCCGTCGGTTCATCCGCTAACAAAACACGCGGACGATTTGCCAGAGCGCGGGCGATAGCTACGCGCTGTTGTTCGCCGCCCGATAATTCGGAGGGCCGGTGCGTCAGGCGTTCGCTCAATCCGACGCCGGACAATAATTCGCGGGTGCGTTTTTCGCGTTCCGCGCCGCGCAAGCCCCCGAAGGCTAACGCGAGGTTGACATTTTCAGCGGCGGTCATGGTGGAAATCAGGTTGAAATTTTGAAAAATCATGCCCACCGAAAAGCGGCGATACTGCGCCATTCTTTTTTTATCTTTGGGCGAGAGTGTTTCTCCGGCAAACACTACACTGCCGCTGGTAGGCGTGTCCAAACCGCCCAAAAGATTTAGTAAGGTAGATTTGCCGGAACCGGAGGTGCCTTGAATGGCGACAAATTCGCCGGCGGCGATGCTGACGGAAACCGCTGCTAACGCCGTCACTTGACCGCTGCCCATCTCGTAAATTCTTGCCGCTTCGCGTGTTTCTAAAAGCCCGTCCATACCGTCAGTATAAACCTTTCCAGGCAATTTCAGCCACTAGGATTTTCGTATTGTCGAAGATTTTTTTTCGCCAACCGTGTAAAAATTACCATTGACGGCATTCCGGCAGAGTGTTTAACTGAATTTGCTGAGGCGTCAAACCTCAGTGATTACAACACTCCTGGCGAGTACTCAGATTCCGCTCGCAAAAGCGAAACTGACCGCAAAACCCGCCAACATTTCTTCCAGACTTTCGACACCGATTTTGCAGAATGTGAAGTCGGGGCCTTTGTCGCCACTTTTGCGGCTTTTCGCCGCTAATCATAGCTTTAACCGACTGAATGTAGGCTCAATCCCACAGATTTTGCTGATTCTCCGATACCAGCAGATAGGCCCTTCGCGCTTTTTGGCGCGCCTTACCACATAGCTTGTGGTGATTTACGGCTCCGGGTTCGCTTTAGAGGAACCACGATGAGCTACTTGCCTATTTCCAAACTTCTTGTCAAAGATACCAACCAAGGTGCAAGCCGCCGGTATCAAATATCATGCGTTTTATTGCTCGTTAGCCTGGCGTTGCTCGCCGGCGCGTTGCAATGGCGTATCCGTAGCGTCCAGGCCGGCGGCACGATTACCGGCGCAGTCTTTGTTGATTTCAACGCTAATGGTGCCAACGACACCACCGGCACGGCTCCAAATATCGCCGTTGACAAGGGTTTGGCCGGCGTCACGGTGACGGCTTACGACGCTGCCGGCGCAACACAAGGCAGCGCGACGACGATTGCCAACGGCACTTATTCGCTGGCCGCAACCGGCACCGGGCCTTATCGCCTGGAGTTT
>JAYVJN010000518.1:0-2951 GCA_043769325.1 Acidobacteriota bacterium | reverse complement strand
GGGGACTTCCTGGGCCGCATCCAGCCGGGCGACAAAGACGCGGTTCGCGCCCGCCGTCGTGTCGTTGTCGGTGATGGTCAGCGCGGCGTTCGCGTTGGGGCCGAGCGTCGCGCCTGTGGGGTTGCTCAAAACGAGGTTGACGGTTTCGCCGCTTTCAACGTAAACGTCGTCATTGATGAGGACATCAAAGGACTTATTGGTTTCGCCCGCCGCGAAATTGAGCGTGCCGCGTGCCGGCGTGTAATCGCAGCGTTGGTTATTATTGCCCGCCGCATTGCAGAGCGCGAAGGCGAAATTGTCCTGCGTGGCGTAATCAACGGCAGCGGCGGCAGTGGTGTCACCCACACGGATGACGTTGAGCGTGGCCTTGCCCGCGCCTTCGTTGGCGGTGAAGGTGGCAGTGCTGAATTGCAGCGTAGAAGGCGTGGGTGTCGGTGTAGGTGTGGGCGTCGGCGTGCCGCAGGCAAAGGGGGCGATACTGAGCGAAAAAGCGCGGATGCTGCCTAAATCCGCCGGCCCCGTGTCGGCCACGTTGAGCGTCCAAACGCCGTTCGGGTTCTGTTCGTCAAAAACGGATAAAGGATTGTCCGGCCTGAAATTACCCGTCAGCGGGCCGCCGGCTTCGCCGCCCGCCGGACAAATTATAGTGGCGGTGGCTTCATCGTCCAATGTCAGGTTGAAAATGTTGTTAGCCGCGCAATCCGGCGCGCCGCCGCCGCGATTCATAATCGTCACGGTAGTTCCGGTTGGCGAAGTTAGACGGAAACTCAAATCGCCGAGGAAGGAATGGTTTAGCCCGACGGTGGTGGAATTCGGGTCGGCGCTGGAGGCTGTGCCGTCAAAACGGAAATTGAGGTCGGCGATAACGCCCGTAAAACCGCTCACGGTGATAGTGGCGTTGACGCCGGCAGTGACGTTATCGGGAATGGCTATCGGCGCACCGGTGAAACGGAAAACCGCCGGCGTGCAAGACGGGTCGGGTGTGGGCGTGGGCGTGCCGTTGCCGATGATAAAATTGGAAACCGACACTCCGGCGGGTACGACGAAATTATGCTCGCGCACGCGCACGCGGGCCTGAATGGTTGAGACATTGGGGATGGTGAACGCGAATGAGCCGGTATTGGTAATGTCTGTGGCGATGATAGTGGGATAGGTCACGCCGCCGTCGGTGGATAAATCTATGGTGACGTTGCGGTCAAAGCCGCCGTTATTAGTCCAGGTTATATTGACGTTCGCGCCAGGCAGAAATGAGCCGCCGCTGGGCTGAATATTGGTGATGGTGTCCGGCGTGAGGTCGGCGGTAGTATCACGGTACCAACCGATGTCGCGCATCTGTTGGCGCGTTAAATCCAGCGTGGCGGTTACTCCCGGAGCCTCACTCGGTTCCATCAGCAAATTGGGAAAAGTGGCGTTGGAAAAATGGGACACCGACGAACCGACCTGCACCGGATTGGGCGTAAACAATTGCACGCGCCCCGTCGCGGCCTCGCGTCCGGCGGTCAGAAAACCGGAAGCCACTCTGACGTTCGGCCCGTCCCACAAGACATTGCTTGTATTTATCGCCGAAGTCTGCCGTTGCAAGTCCGTCATTTCGGGCCAGGCCAGATTAACGGTGCGGTCAAACATATAACGGGTGTAAACGTCAGGAAACCCTTGAAGCAAGGCCCCGGTGCTGCTGCTGGCAAAACTGGAAAAGCCCAGCCCATGCCCAAGCTCGTGCAGTAAAGTAGTCAATAACGGGATTGTGCTAGCCGGCGCGGCGGTGTCTAAACCGTAGTAATAGCGCGTGACAAAGCCCAAACAGGCATTGTCTATATTGCTGTTAAAAGTGGCGTTTATATCGTCATTAGTGCTCAAATCAGTGCCGGCGCGTTTATTCGCCAAAGCCACATGATACCAGGTGCCGCCAAACTCGGAGTTGGGGAAATCGCGGAAAATGCCGATGGTTCCCGCGCTGCCTAAAATCCCGCTGCCGGGTGAACACTGCAAAGGGTCGAATTGCGAACGTATTCTGATGGTGACATTGCTGTCCAGATAAGCCCCCCAGATGCCGGCGGCAAAGTTGAACAGGTTCAAGCGTTGCTGGCCCAACGTCGCGCCGGTGTTGCCGCCTTCCGGCACTCTGGGCGCGGCGTCGTTAAAGCCTTCGCCCGCGCCGTCGTTATTAACAATTGTCAGAGTTGCCGCATTGGGGTTTAAGGCCCGCCGCCGCGCCGCGTCTTTGATAAGCCACTGGTAAAACTCAAACTCTTGCCGCGTCATCTCGGAGTGCTGCGGCTTGGGGGCCACAGGCGGCCCTTGTGTAGCTGGCAAAGATTCGCCGGTTTCCAGATTTCTGCCGAAGAAGGCGTTGGCCTCGCCCAAACTCGTCACACAGGCAGTGGCGGCTTCGCCCTCCGGCCCGGCTTTGGCGATGGTGACATTTTGGAAACGGCCTTGCAGGTCAATGCCGTACCCGCCGCCGGGAACGGGTTGTTCAATCAACCCTTCCGTTGACCTGTTGGCGGCTTTTTTGACGGCGGCAGCCATTGCCGCATCGTCTGCGGAGGAAACTAAGCCTTGATTCGGGGCGGTCTTGAGAATCTGCGACGGCGGCAAACTTGTTTGTGCCGCCTCGTTTTGTTGTTCAGCCTTTTTAGCGGACGCGCCACTAAAATTACTCAATATTTCCAGTCCCACAAATAGTAAGACTACCCCTAACATCCATATAATGCGGTAGTTGCGTTGCTTTATCATGATTTCCTCCTGGTCACCCACCCAATAGTAATTAAGACCCGTGTCCGATGTAACAGCATTCGCTGAAATACCTCACAACGGATTCTTAAAAAAGATGTTTGAAAACCAAGAACTTATAAAATCTATCCACGAAAAACACGAAACTGCGCTTTGTTTGGGTCTCCTTTTAGTCGCGTTTAGTGGGTGAATTCAACCGCCTTGCAGAGTTTTCAAAC
>JAYVJN010000517.1:0-8998 GCA_043769325.1 Acidobacteriota bacterium | reverse complement strand
GCGGCGGTGCGGGCTTCGCGTTCAAAACGGGCGATGGCTTCGCCTTCCTGCACGTCCTCGTCGTTGAGAAAATCAGGGCGCACGGTTTTAATAGCCACCTGGCGCACCGAGAGATTTTCGTCACGCGCCAGATAGACTTGGCCCATCGCGCCGCGTCCGAGCCGTTTTTGCAGACGGTAACGGTTGTTGAGCAGCGTCGCGCAGGGCAGCGTCTGTTTCGTGGCGGTCTGGTCTTCGGGGCAAACCGTCACATCATCGTCGTAACATTTTTCGCAGCGTGGACATTCGCGCATGACAACCAGAATAATCAGGACTTGGGCCAACGTCAATAAGGAATTGCCTAACGACAAGTTAGGAGAGTGATTTTAGTGAGACAAAAGAAAACTGTGGCGCGCTTTGATATGCGCGCCACAGGCTAAATATGCAGCCAACAAAGCCGGCTTTTTAGACTTTGAACAATATTTTGAAGCCAAATCCAACGTAGAGAAAGGCTTTGTAGATGGAGCCGTTGATGAATTTGGGGCGGGCTTTGAAAACCCGTTTGAGGAGCCGTATGTCAGCTTTTGTAATAGCTCGCTGTCTGGCTTTGCCAGTTAAGGTTCGTTTAATCTGGGCATAATCCAAATCATGCTGTTGACAGGCGGCGTCCAATTCATCAATGGGGCTTAAATTTGTATTGTGAGTCGCGTCAACGCCATATCCAGGCCCACAGAAATTGCCATATGCTGCGATGATGGCTTGAAGTCCCCGCAAGAAGACAGCTTGGAAGCCTCTTGCCAGCCCACGCCAAAGTCCCCTGAAAAAGCCCCGGAAGGTGGGGTTTTGCCTGAATTCGGCCCTGAGTGTTTCTGCCACAATTTGCACTACATTGGCAGCCGCTACCGCTATGTACAAGTAGAGTAGTAAAAGCGCAAGTTTGCCAACAAATCCCAGTGTCAATGGGGCGATAAATGGCGCTAAGACGGCCAGCACGCCGAGAGCCACAATCCCGATAGCCAGGATAATTGGCAAGAGAACATTGACGATGTACGAAGCAATGGCGACAATTGCCTTCAGCACGGCGACTACGACGCGCAGTATTACTTTGTGAATTCCAAGTATCAACTTAATCGCCCATTTGAACAGTTTCCGCAGAAAGCCGAAAAAGAGTCCGTCCGGGTCAGTATGGTTGATGGGGTCATTGGCGCAATAGCTGTAAAGGTTGAGGGTTTGCGGGTTGTCCATCGTGCTGGCGCGTAGGCCGGCGGGGTCAACCTGCGTAAAGCGGCCCTGGTTAGAGTCGTAGGTGCGATTGACGGCATAGTCCAGGTTCGTGACATTGCTGCGCTCGTAACTGGTGAAGGGATGGCTGGTAAAGCCATTGGATTCGGCGGCAAAGGCCGTGCCAAAGGGCAAGACGCCTTGTGTCATGGGGTTGCCGCCGGACGTGGTATTGGTTACCAGGCGCGTGCCGAGTTGGTCGGGGTGGTGATATTCCGTAGTTTCGCCGCCCGCGCCGTTATTGGCCGCAGTGGCGAGTAGGCGGTCTCCGAGATAGATATAGTTTTTATTCCAGGCCAGGCCGGTGCCGGTTCTGGAGAGTTCCGCGATGGATTTGCCGCCGGCCCAAACGTAGTAAACGACATTTGCTTTCACGCCGGGCGCATCGGCAACGGACAAACGTTCATTGGTGGAACTGTAACCAAACAATTGGAACGTGGCTCCCGCGTCGTTTCGCACTTCCGAGAGGCGATTGGCTGCGTCATAGACATAACGCTGCCAGGTTACCCCGTCCTGCGCCAGCGAACGGGTCAGATTGCCCGCCATGTCGTAAGCGAAGCCGGCGGTGTTGATGCGGTTGGAGGCCGCGTTATAACTGACATTCGCCAAACCGTCGCGCGGAACGGGAGTTCCATTTGCCGCTTGGCCCGTCGCCGTTACCGAGGTGCGGTTGCCGTAACGGTCAAAAGCGTATTGCTGCGTCCAGAGGCCACCGCCTCCGGTAACTTGTTGCAGTCGTCCCAGCGCGTCATATTCGTAATTGCGGTTACGGCTGGAGTTAAGGTTGTCTGTAAGCTGGCGCAATTGGCCGGTTTTACGGACGTCGCGGCGCGGCAGACTGGTGCGGCGGCGGTAATCGTAGCTTAAACTCAGCAATGTGGTAGCGCCGCGCTGCACTTGCTGGCCGGTGAGCAGATTGGTTTGCGGGTCATATGTGTAAGTTTCGTTATCTTGTGTCGGCCCCGCCAGTCCGGTGGTGATAGTCGTGGGCTGGTTTGCGGCGTTATAAGTGACACCGGCGATTTGTTGGTTATTAACCTTGACGGCCCCGACGCGCTCGGCCACATCGTATCCCTGGGCCACTACTTTGCGCGGATTGTTAGGTTGCCCATATTGCGCCGGATATTGTGTCTCTTTGACTCTATCCAAACTGTCATAGAGAAAATTCGTCGTCAAAGGAAAACCGGGCCGGGCCGTGATATTGAGCGTTTGCTCAATGGGTCGGCCTTCATTGTCGTAAACAAAGGTTTCCTGGCTGACGCCCGCGACGGTGACTCCGATGGCGCGTGTCACATCGCCAGCCGGCGCGTATTGGTAAGAAATCGGCGCGGCGGCGGCTATCGGTTGACTGATATCGCGCGGGCCGTTCAAATCAAAAGTGACTGATTGCACGCGGCTCAAAGGGTCGTCAAGCCCATTCACCTGAAGGTTGAAAAGGGTCTTAACGCCACGCGCGTCAGTCTTTTGCGTCAAATTGGAACGGTTGTCATAAAATAACGCCTCGCTCCAAAGGGCACCGGGCTGGCCGGCCCCAACGTAGATGCCGTTATCGTCTAACGTCGCGGTCTGTTCGGCCTGTTTTTGGCGCGTCATCCGGCCCAGCCCGTCATATTTCATTGCGCGTTGTTGCGCGCCTTGCTCGGTGGCGACGAGTTTGTCTTGGGCGTTGTATTGGTATTTCGTGACTGTGTCGCCGGCGGAAAAGACCGAACCGCTGGCGTAAGTTGGAGCGTTATTGTTGAAACTGCTGGCGTTAGGTTCAACCAATTCAACTAAACGGTCTTTGGCGTCGTAACGGCCCCAACGCTCGCGCCCCCAGGCGTCCACGCTGCGCACCGTCTCGCCCGGGGCTAAGGAAGCCGAAGCCGGCCGTTGCTCTTCATTGTAAGAGGAACTTATCGTGCTGCCGTCCGGTTCAGTGACCAGATACAACCGGCCCAGGGCGTCGTAAGTACTCGTTTGCCACTGTGGTTGCTCGCTGCCGGCCCGATAGGACTTGGACTCCAGCCATTTTTCGCCTTGGTTGGTATATTTGGTTTCCGTCACATCCAAAGCGTTGTTGGGGGCGAGTTCTTCTTCGCGGACGGGTTTGTCCATACCGTTGAAATAACGCACCGTCTGCGCCGCCAGGACGCCATTGCTATCATAAAGGGTTTCCGTATTTTTTAACGCCGCGTCATTGTATGCGTAAAGTGTGTAGGCCCCGGTTGGCTTGGTGATTTTCGTGGGCAGAAGCGTATTGGTGTCATAGCGCGTGTTAGTGGTTCTGCCGTTGGCGTCCGTTTTTTGCAAGGCGAGGCCGGTATTAAAATCATAGACGGTTTGTGTGGTGAGCCGCGCCGTTGCAGCGGGGTCGGCGGCCCCTCGTGTTTGCGTCGTCGCAAAAGCATACTGAGTGGCGGCGGTATAGGTGTAGGACGTTTGTTCGCAGCAGTTAGTGGTCGCGGTCAAGAGGTTGCCGGCGCGGTCATAGCGGCGGGTTTCCTGTTGCGGTGGAGTCGGGTCGGCGGGATTGGCAAAGCTTTTGACTACGGTGGCGTTACCGCGATAAGCGGAAAGCGGGTCGTAAATGGGGATAATTTCCCGCGCAATGCAGATGTCTCCGAGTCCGGGAACAGTTATGTATTCAGTGCAACTGCCAATTTGCTCCAATTGCGTTGTGAAAGGGTTATAGCGTTCGCTATGGCCTAAGACGCCTGGCGTGTCTTGCAGTGGCGCAGTATCATACTCATATTCAGTGCGCGACAGCCGGGCATTATTAACGCCATAAACTTCAGTGCTCGTGATGAGATTGAGCAGGTGTCCGCTGGTGGGCGGATACCCTGTCAGCGGGCCAGGCTCTCTGGCTCCATCGGGAAAATAGAGCGTAGCCGGATAAGTCCAAGTAGTATAGGCCGGACTGTTGAGGAAAGCATTGCGCGTCTCTTTCAGCAGCGCGCCGTCATAATCATACTCGCGGGTCGAAGTTGCCTGGTTGAAGAGGGGGCCGTAACTAAACTCGGTGCGTTTCATCTGCCCGCGTTCGTTGGTGTTCCTGATGACGCGGGTGCGGGTTGTTTCATAATTGCCCTGTTCCCACTCAACTTCAGAAATGGTTAAAAGTGTGCCGTCGGCGTCATAGACCTCATCTTTGTAGGCTAAACCGTCATTCCATTGACCCGGCGCATTGTAAGAGTATTGTTTCTTTTGCGTTCCGTTGGGTTGGGTAATCATCGCCGTGCGCGGGTTGGCGTCTTGATTAATGGCGTAGGTAGTAACCGCCTCTGCGGTATCCATGCCGGCCCATGATTCACTGAGAGTTGTGTAGGTGGGAGCATTGGAGAGATTAACTCCGTTGGTGCGTCCGGCTTCGTTGACGGTAGTGAGCGGGTAGTTATATTTGTTCAAATCAACCATTGAGCCTGGCGAAACAACGCCTTGCGCTTCCGCGCCGGCAGTCCAGGCCAGGCCTTTTTGCTCCAAAGCTTTGGCGAGCATTCCATAGCTTGAGTAAGAGTCCGCGTCACCAAACCAATAACCGGAGTTGTTCGCGGGATAGTAAATGGCGTCTATTACTTGCGGCGCGGCGTCACGCACTACCGGAGTAATACCGGGAGCAAATGCGTAAGCCAGATTCAGTTGCCGGTAATGAAGTTTGACCAGTGAGCGCGGGGTTGTGTCACAAGTCTCGCCTATGTTGCACAATGAAGGGGCTTTGACTTCCAGCAAACGGTTTGCGGTCGTGTTGTCGTAATGAAAGGTGACCGCACGGCCCATAGTGTCGGAGATGGCGTCAATGCGCGGGCCTTGGTTGTTGCGATAGGCGACGGAGATCGTATTGCCGTGCGCGTCGGTAATGGCGACGGGATAAAAAGCGCCATCGGCAAACGCGCTGTAATCAATGCGCGCGCCGTCGGGCAACAAGGCAAACGCGCTATTGTAACTACACCAGTAATCAATAAAACTGCCGTCTATGGTGTGGCCGGCAAAGCCTGGCGAGGTCGAAGGCGGATAAGTGCCGGAAAAGGAATGGCGCGTGCCGTCGGCTTCAACCATCATACAGCCGCCATTACTGCCCATACGCACCATTTTGCCGAAACCCAAAGACCAACCCGGCGCGGGCCAGTCATGGTCAATGTCAAACGTCATTTCATTGTTGGATTTGTTCCAGACACGCGAGTTATAGGTTAACGCCAAGGCCAGCGTCAGGCCGCGTCCAGGCAAAGATAGCACCGGCGCGGATAGCTGGAAATTGCCACTGCCGGAGCCTTCGTCCTCCGTTTGCGCGAGAGGGTGGCCCGGCTGATTGCCTGGCGCGTCAGCGGAACCCATATTGCCGTCGTTCCAACCGGCGTTCGGGTCGGGCGTATTGCTGCTCACGGCTTGTTGCGCGGGCGCAGTGCTCAGGCTTTCGCGTGTTGAAACCACCGAGGATTTGGACTGGCCGTTACTTGCGCCGGCAAAAAAGCCTGGTTCCGCAGCCTCTGCCGAGACTTCCGCAAACATCTCTGCCGTCACGCCGTTCGCTTCCGCCTGAATCCGGTAACGGCCCGGACGGACGGCGGTAAAAACACCCTCCGTTAATGTTTGTTCAGCTTGCTGGCGGGCTTCATCTTGCGCGCGCCAGACAAACTTGGCCCCGCCCACCGCCTGGCCGTTACCGTCGGAAGCTGTCGCCACCAACCTGAGCCGTTCGCCTACACGCAAACTCGCAGAGGCCGGGGCGAGACGGATTTGCCGCACCGTTTTGGAGGGTAATTCCGCTTGTTGTAGGGCGCGCGGCGCGCTCGTATTCGGCAACCTCGCGCTCAACCAAAAACGCGCGTCTTGCCTGGTTTCGCGCACCGCGCCGGCCACTAAGGATAACGCAAAGGCTGGTGTTGCCGCCGCTTGCAGACTGATTATCAAACAGGCGCACATAATGCGCGCGCCCCAATGTTGTTGGTGGTGCGATGCCGCGCCGTACTGTTTACCGGCCCGACGTTGGTTGGCTGTAGTTTTTGCTTCCATGACTTTCCTCATTTTCCTGATTATTTTTGCTAAGGTTGTCGCAATTGACACCTAAATTGAATGACCATCGCGCTCGTTAAAAAAAACTAGACGGTTGAGCTTGAACACTTCTATATACTGTGAATCAAGGTGATACTTCATTATACAAGAAACTTGTAGCATGACATCTGAAGTATGTAAAGCTATCAATCCAAGCAATATTCCAGAAAATAATGAAAACTCTGAAGATTTGTGAATAAAACAGGTTTGCAGTTGCCGGATAGCGGAGTTAAACGGGTTTGGGTTGCCTCATGCGAGAAATGTTGGGAATAAGCGGCGGTTCAAGAGGTATTAGTGTGATGCCGGCTGCGCATTTTATCAAGGTGGCTGCTTCCGAATATCACGAAAGCCCGCTTAGGCGGTTTGTTTTGCCTAAGCGGGCTTTCATTTTTACTGACTAGGTTAGATTGTTGCAGACCTTAGCTAATCAGTTAAACGGTAACGGTTTGTCCGTCATCTTTGGTAATTGTTGTAGCCGGTTATTGATTTGTAATCGTGGCCGTCGTGCCATCGAATTTGGTGATGTTGATGGTAAACGGCTCATTGTAGCCTTTAGCTCTATCGCGCAGAACACTGAGCGCAATCTGTTCGCCCAGCAACATTGACCAATAAGACGAACTGCGGAAGTGGATGCCTGCGAGAATGCCGTGACCAAACGTGATGTTGAAGCCCAACTTGTTCAACTCGCCGTTGATGTCCAAGTCGTTTTTGTCCGCGCCGGTGTAGTTGTTAAGCGTGAGGCCGGAAGCAGCCGGCTCTTTCACATCGGTTCCGGCGGCTAAGAGCAGCGGCCGAATCTTCTGCGCGCCGTTGAAGAAGAACTTCAGGGCGGTGATGCACGCGCCGCCCACCGTGCCGTGTCCCGTCGGGTAGCAGGGGTGCGTCGGCGAGCCTTCGGGGAAGGGCTGCGGTAACAGATAAGTGCCGTTCGCCGCGAAAACGATGGGCAAAGCCGCCGAGTTCAGCACGTCCGGGTGGAGTTCTGCCGCCGCTTGCGGCATCGGGCTGGCATTGGTCTTGCGGGCGTGAACTAACGCGCCGTATTCTTCGGGCCGCTGCCGCAGGTCTTTAATCCACTTGTGGAACCAAGCACCTTTAAGAGCGCGGGTAGCCATCTCACAGAGCGTTCCCGCAGCATCCGGCCCGCCCAATGTGGCAAAGGCTTTTTGCGTTGTGTTGCCGATGTAAGGGCTGCCCGGATTTGGTGCCGCGCCCAGGCCGGCGAGGGCGAGAAACGCTGTAAAGTAACCCTGAAAGAGCACGTCCACGCGGGTGTAAGCCGCCAGGTCGCGCGCGTTGCGGACGAAGCGGGAAGTGGTGTCAAAAGCAATCGGGCCTTCACTCGCGCCGCCGTTCTGGATGTTTTGGTAGGTGGCGACGGTTTTCATAAATTCCTGGCCGGGCTGGAATGTCTGATACCTTTGGTCGAGAAACTGCGCCCCGTAGAAAGTCGGCTGAACCATGAATTGCGAGACATATGGCCCTTTGACGTTGCCGTCACCCGTCGCAATCTGCCCGCGGAAAAGATTCTGCGGCGTGACCGGAGCGGGGATTTGGTCATTTCCGGGGCTGTTGACATATGACAAATTATTCATATCGGCCACAGCCTGGGCAACCAACGGATTCGACCCGTATTGAGAGAAAGGCACGTCGCGCACGATACCGGCCCAATAATGCTCAACCTCTTCTGCCGCTGTCTGCGCGCTGCGGGTGGTCGGGGCAGCAGGGATAACAGTGGCGTGCGAGTCGAGACCTTCAAGGTCAAGAGCCAGAGCCACTTGCGGGCCGTTGAGTTTGGAGTTTCCGCCGCCGCCGGGCGTCCCGACGATGATGCCGTTGAAATCGCTCTGGGCACCCGTCTCAAAGGCGTTAATCAGACTTTGCATGGCGGCGGCATTCGGGATGCCGAGATTGTCATGTAGCAGACCCTTGGCATAAAGGCCGCTGAAATCTGAGTAGCGCGAGTCGTCGCCGTTGTCCGCTTGCGTCGGGACATTGATTTTCTCGTCCTGGGCCGTGTCTTTGCGGTATTTGAAACTTTCATTGGCGCGTTTATTTGATTTGTAATCGGCAACCGACGCTTGAGCGGTTGTCGCAGTCAAGCCGGCGAGGGCAGGTAAGCCGACAGCATTAGTTACTACCGCCGCCGCCGAGACACCGCCGATAGTGCCAAGAAATTTGCGCCTATCGGTTGTTTTGGTTTCTTTCTTCTTCATAAAATGGAATTCTCCTTATAAGAATTGAAACTGTTGCCAGTCCAACTTGAGGAAATACTGCTGGCAACTGAGATGTTACATAGCCAGCAGGGAAACTGGCCGCCAATTGATTACAACAGCAAAAGTCGAAGCGGAATCAGCCGGGGCCGACAGAAAACACCAAACTCAAAGCTATTGAATTCCTTACAAACTTATCCATATATTGATATACATGGAATAAAGCTTTAGTTCCCACGCTTGCGCCAGCAACAATAGGCTATGGCGCAAGCGGAGGGCGTCATTAAGACGAACAGCAAAATTTACGCTTGCTAAGGGGCTTTGGATGTAAAACCCAAAGAGATAACAAAAGAATCGCGCAAAAATCTTTAACTCATGCAGGATTTTGGCAGTATCGTGTTCATACCGTCATTCTGCCTGGTTAATTGCCGCCTAAAAGTAGCAACCGTTTTTCTGAAAATGGCTGCCGCAAATACGCTATATCGAGAACTAATGGA
>JAYVJN010000516.1:0-11240 GCA_043769325.1 Acidobacteriota bacterium | reverse complement strand
CATCGTTAAGAGGCGGTCTCTGACCGCCGCCGCTGCCACGAGTACCGGCGGTCAGAGACCGCCTCTTAACGGGTAAGGTTATTTAAAACTTATTCCTTAAACACAAAATGTTGTAAACTTGCCGCCGGAGGAAACTATGTCGGCAGTTTTAGACTTACCACGCACAACTTCTCTCAATACCGTCAGAAAAGCGGTCAGCCTGGCTTTGGAAGATGAGTCCCCGGTGGTGTTGCCCAACGTCTCTTGGGCAACCTATCACCAATTTGTCCGGGAAAATATGAATCGGCTCAGAAACCCACGCTTTTACTACGAAAAAGGGAGCTTATTAGTCATGCCTGTTGGCGCAGAACATGAATACGATAACCGCCTCATTGCTTCACTGACCGAGATAATGGCGGAAGAGTTTCAAGTGAATTTTTACAATTTAGGTTCCGCCACTTATCAACGCGACGACCTGGAACGCGGTTTTGAACCGGATTCGTGCTTTTACTTTGCCAACGAGCCGAAAATTCGCGGCGTCAAACAGCTTGACATGGCGATTCATCCGCCGCCGGATTTGCTTATCGAAGTTGACATTACCAGTCTTTCCGTCAAACGAGAGAGCATTTTCGCGGCCTTCGGCGTGCCAGAAATCTGGCGTTACGACGGCGCAACGCTGCGCTTTCTCAAACTAGAAGGGGCAAAATACGTCCCCTTAACGCATAGTTTGGCGTTGCCTTTATTGACGGCGGAAAAACTCACCGAATTCATCGCCGCCAGCGCAACTATGCCGCGCCTGGCCTGGGTCAATCATGTTCGCGCCTGGGCGCGGGCAGTGGCAGATGGCAAGCATCCCGCCTAAACTATGGCGCGTTGCTCGCGTCAACCAGTTTAACCGGAATGGCGATTTCTGCGCCGGGCGTTTGGCCGTTGAATAAATCGTTGATGACGGCAATAGTTTTCGCGCCCATTTCTTTGGGCAGTTGGGCGACATCAGCCTTGAATGCGCCGCCCGCTTTAATTGCTTTAACAGCTTCGGGCGTGGCGTCATAGCCGACAATGATTAAATCTTTGCGCCCCCGCGCCTCGGCGGCTGACAACGCGCCGAGGGCAGAATCATCGTTAATCGCAAAAATGGCTTTGAGGTTGGGATTGCCTTGTAATAAATCTTCGGCGGCTTTCAGGGCGTCGTCACGTCGGCCTTTGCCATTGACGGAAGCCGCGATTTTCAGGTTGGGGTGTTTACCGATTTCCTCCCGGAAACCAGCCTCGCGGTCAATCGTGGATTGCACTTCGGGCTGGCCGATAATCCCTACTTCCCCGGTATCTTTCAGCAACTTAGCAATGTATTCTGCTGCCAAACGCCCGCCCTGCACATTATTTGAAGCGACATGAGAGACAATTTTACCGCCTTGCGCTTTGATGTCGGCGGTAAAAACGGGAATGTTCGCCGCGTTAGCCAGCGCCAGCGCCGGCCCGACGCCTTTGGAATCCGCCGCGCAAACGATAATCGCGTCAACTTTTTGCGTGATGAAATTCTCAATTTGCGATTGCTGTCTGGCCAAGTCGAAATCGCCGGATTGGATGATTAACTCATAGCCGCGCTCTTTTGCCGCCGTTTGTAAACCTTCTTCCAAATCGCGGTAAAACTGGTGTTCACGGGTCAGCAAAGTTACGCCGATACGTTTTTTCCCCGCCGTCGCCGGGCCGGAAGGTTGCTGACTACAACCCGCCGACAACAACGCCAACAAACCGGCAACAACCATTAAGTGTTTGATTTTCATTATTTACGCCTCTTTAAGTCTAGGATAATCTCGGCCTCAAAGGTGCGGCCCCAGGGCAGAGTGAAAAAGAAATTGTTCGTTGCAAAGTTGGGCAAAGTGACCGCAAAATCGCCGCCACGCGCCTGCGACACACGAAATGGCGCGCGGCTAAATTCCGCGAATATCTCTTTCAGGTGCGGCAGCATTTTTTCACGGCAATAAGCTTCGACGGCTTTCGTCTGCGTCTCGTCCAAGCGTAGCGTGTTCCATTTTTGCCCGCGAATCCATTGCAGGGCCTCAGGCCGCACTAACGAATGATAGACATAATCGTCGAACAAACGGTTCAGCAAAAACCCTAACTGCCCGTTCAGGTGCCACTTGGCGCGACCCGTTAAACGGTTAAGAGCGACGTTATGGATAATTCCGTGCGCTAACGCTGTGCCGATAGCGTTGCCCGCCGTATTCCAGCCGCCAAAACCCGAAAGTTGCGGTAACACCTGTAAACGCCGCAGTTCTGCCATAAATACCGGGTCTGCGCCTTGCACATCGCCCAACGGGTCAACATCTGCCACAATGACGCGCCGCCGCGTATTGACGGCTTGCGCCACCCGCGCCGCAAACGATTTCGCCGCGCCTCCGTCTTTGCGTGAACCGTAAACGAAGAACAAAATATCGGCATCGGCCTGGTCAGCCGTCTCAACGCCGCCCGCCGCCGCAATGTGAAAGCTAACGGTGCGGTTTAGCTCGCGGTCTTCGTAGGGAAATACTTTTGCGCGCACCGCTTCCGATGAGTAAATTGTGTGGATGCGCGGGTTATAGCGAAATCGCGTAGTCAAGGCCCGCGCCAGCAAGAGCATTGAAACTTCATCCGCGCCAGGTTGCACGGCGATTTTATCAGTGATTTTCAGCTTGGCGGTTTCGTTGATGATTTGTTCGCGGTCAGCTATGTGCGCGCCGCGCGGGTGGGCATCGTCTTGCGAGAAAATCGTGTAACGCAAGTTGCCGCGCCGTGTCATTTCTAACGCCGCTAAGTTAATGGCAAGGTTGCGTTTACGCGCTTCTTTATAATCTGCTAAAGCCGCCGCCGGAATCTCTTTTTCTAATCGTTCCGTGTCATTTTGCAGATTGGGGTCGGGCGATATTTCGGCCCAACGCGCCAGTTTTTCGCGGTACGCTTCGTTTTTGCCGTCACCCGTCGGAGCCAGGCGCATGATGACGCTGGAACCGTAAAGCGGCAAACGCGGGGCTTTCTCGTGCAGCCAGGCGATAATCTCCAACCGTTGCCGGGCGGTTGCTTCCGCTACACGGTGCACCCGCGAGGCGACCAGCCCGCCGTAAGCCAACATATCAAACGAAATTATTGCCGCGTCGAACGAGCGCAAGTTCTGTGTTTTCAACCAAGCCGCGATTTTTTCCGGCTGTCCGGCTGCCGTAAATCGCCCCAGCATCTCACGCGGCGGAGTTACCACCTCCGTATCGCCGACCTTGCCCAGCAGCGTCGGGAATTGGCGGCACGGCGGGCGGTCATCCAACGGAATCAGTAAAACCCGCGCGCTGCGCGATTGCGCATTGACGCCGAACGGCAAGGCCCAAAGCAGCAAAATCAACCACCAGGTTACGTTTGTTTTTGTCATTTCAACCTACGCCGGCAACGCGGAGCGGCAAACTATTCACTGTCAACTATCCACTTTCCACTGTTTTTTAGGAAATAGTGGAAAGTGGATAGTTGACAATTGACAGTGGCGCGTTTCGTTTCGCTTCATTACCATTTCAGTTTTGCCGCCAAATCGTCGGTCACGAGTTGCGCGGCAAACAGACCTACGCCGTCCATTTTCAGTTTACCTGGCATCGCTAAATATCTCATGTCCAGCGTTTTAGCGTTGGCATCATAAAAATGGCCGACGTAAAGCGCGGGATAGACGCGCACGCTTGGCGGGATGCCGGCGCGAAACTCTTGGCACCAGGCTTCGACTTTGGCGTAATCGCGGCTGTACGCCATCGGCAAGAGCGCGTCAAGATAACCCTGCTTGGCCCAGTTCTGCGAATCCTGCATCTTTACTTTAAGGTTTTCGGCGAAGCCGGGAAAGACCGCCGCAGAGATAATTAGTTTAGGGTTGGCGGCGCGAATTACTTCAGCTAATACTTTAACTGTATCCGTAACTTGCTTAGTTTTCCACTCTTGCCAGCGCAGCCATTCATTCGGGGTGTCTTTGGCGGAAAGTTTAGCGGCGTCTAATTTGGTGGCGTCTTGGAACCTTTTCAGGGTGTCTGGATTGTAATCAAAAGGGGCTTCGCTCCAGTGCAAAGGGTAGCGTATGTAATCCAACTGCACGCCCGCCAGTGTCGGATATTTAGTCACCAATTCCTTGACGGCCCGCGCCAAAAACTCACGCACTTGCGGGTTTGAAGGCGAAACAAATATCTTTTTGAACTCGCGGCTTGCGCCTTCGGCTTCGGATTCCACCAACGGCGAACCGTTTTTGTCCAACGCCAGCCAATCGGGATGCTTGGACAAAAGCGGCGAACTTTGCCACGCGCCCTGCCCCGTGTGCCACATAAAAAATATATGCAGCCAGGCCTGTATGCTCAGGTTAAGCCGTTTACCTTCATCAAGATAGGTTTGCAGCACGTCCCATTCCGCGCCGCACTCGAAATTGAGCGGACGCTGTGGCAACACCGCCGACGGATACATACTGTAACCGTGAAAGATGCTCTCGACGTAAATTGTGTTGAAACCGGCGCGTTGTAAACGCTCTAATTCGGCGCGGATATGCGCTTTGCTCTGCGCCTCGTCGGAGCGCGTCGCGCGGTTCACGCCCATCAATGGACGCACCCACACGGCCCGCACACCAGCCGGCGCGCGAGGCGTCTGCGCCGCGCAGACAATTGACGCCAGGACGCACAGGCACAGTGACACCGCGATTTCTTTTGTTCCGCGCTGCTGCGTTAAATACTTGTCATTCATCGCTTTATCGTTTCCACTGCGCGCCCGTCAGCGCGTTGGTAGTCCACATAGCCGTTACAGGCCAGTCGCGCCACGGCCCACCCGCCGCGCAATTCCTCAAGACGCGCCAAAGGCAGCACCACATCTTCGTTCGCCGCTAACGAAAACCCTTGCTCACGGGCCGGCAAAAGGGCTTCAAATGCCCAGGTTTCGGGCGGCGTGATAAAAGCCACCGCGCCTTCGAGACGTTGCCGGTGAGGGTTGCGAACGCGGGCGAAAAGTTGCTCGCCTTGACGTTCGACGCGCCACTCTAATTTCATCGGCTTACCGATTTCCAGCACATCTTGATAAGTCTGGCCGGCGTGTTCGGCGCGGGCCTTGACGAGACCCGAAGCGCGGCCCCAAGTGTCATCTTTTTTGACCGGAAAGGCGACCACAACTACATCTTTCACAACGCTTTCACGCGCTGCCAGGGCATACTCAAACTGTTCCGGCACAACCCGCCAGCCAGGTGCGGCGGCGAGATAAACCGTGCCGGCGGCGCGTTGGTCTTGATAATTATTGACAACTGAAACGCGCAGGGCTGTGGTGGTTACGCCGCCCTGATTGAAAGGGTCATCGTAGGCAAAACTTGTCAACGCGCCCATTTGCTCAACGCTGCGTACAGTTACTTTTATGGGGTCGTTGCCGATGGGAGCGGCCCCTCCGTTGTGCGCCCAATAACGCGAGAAGACGGGTTGCACGGGTTCCGCCGTCGCGCCAAGTTGCGTCGAATGCTTAGGTAAAGCGTTGAAACTAAAGCGGTAAGTATTGATGCCGAAACCGTCAAAGGCCAGTTCAAGTTGGTTGCTCTTTGTCGGCAAAGTTTTTGTGTCGCGTTCCAACAAATCAGTCTCGGCGGCCTCTTTGATATTCTCAGGTAATTCCAAGGTAGTCTTTGTCGGCAAACCTTCCGACTCGTAAAAACGCGCGATAACGGGGCGTTCATCTGCGACGGCGCGGAAATCTGCTTGCGGATTGCCGCCCAATTTGAGCGCGGATAAAATGACATTAGCGTTATTGACGCTGAGAAAACTGTGCTGCTCCGGCAATGCTCCGCTGTGCGTTGTCGCCTGGCGCGTGATGAGCGGATTGTTAAATTCAAAGCCGGCCCGCACCGTGCCGGCGGCCCGCCAATCGCCCGCGTGTGGATAGAGCGCGTAGGTAAAAACGTGCGTTTTGTGTTCCGGCGTAAACTCCCAGGGTAAATTTACGCCGGGCCAAGACGCAGTGTGAGTCAGCAACAAAGTGAGCGTGTCCGGGCGTTCCAGACTTGTCGCCGGCGTGCCGCCGTTGATAAGCGCGACGCCGTAATCGGGCGCGCCGGAATTGGCAATTGCCGCTTGCGGGTCAGCCAAAGTGTCGGCTGGTAAAGTCAGCGTATGAGTGCCGTTTTGCGCCAGCGGCGCAAGCAATTGTTCGACGGCCCGTTTTTGCGTTTGCTCGTCGCGCCCGGCAATGAGTAAGACCGGAATATGCGGCCAACCATCTGCCACATCTTTATCGTAAATGAACAAATAAGCCGACTTATCGCGGTTGAGACGTGATTCAAAGGCGGCCCGCGCGGTTGGGTTGCCTTGCAATAACTTCGCCGTATAACTATTTTCTGTTGCGTTGCCTAACGAAATACGAAACGAGTGATAACCCGCGTCATTTTTCAACGAACGAGGCATCGTGTTGTCTTCAATCGTCAACGCGCCGCGCCGCGTAGCATCGTTGTCGTCATAAAAAGGCGTAACGCTAACGCCCTGTTTTATCAACGCCCCGACCAGTTTTTCGGCCATTTCGTCCGCGCCCGCCTGTCGTCCGCGCACGAGTGCGAGAGGTTTTAGTGGGATGCTGGCAACTGTTTGATTTTGTTGACTTTGAAAGCGCAGAGTGAGGGCATTGCCCAACTCGGCCCAATTGTAAACCGGATAGACCAACGCGCCGGATGAGAGTTTGTCAGTGTTCGAGCGAAAATCAAGAAAACCCTTGCTGCCGTTGCGCACGACGCTGCCGAAACGGTCTTCTGTCACCAACGCGCCATTTTTTAAGTTGAGCGGGAAATTGATGGCAAACAGTTCGTCGCGCCCGCGATAATCCAACAGTTCCGTGCGAAAATCTACGCGCCGCAGGCCTTCGTGTAGTTCGATGATTTGGCGAAACTTAGGGCCTTTGGGCAGTTCTCCGGCGATGACCAGACGCCGCGCGCCACCGCTGTTTTCATTAGTCACTTGCGCTGCTTGGCCCGAAGAAAAGCGGCGTTCGCCTGTCGTCCAAAACTCCCAGGCCGGATAGATAACGTTCTTTTTCGTCAAATCTTCTTTGAGCGCGGCGATTTCATTGCCTAGGTTCGGCACGTTTTGCCGCATGATTTCGCGTTGCGCGTTTTTGTCGTAGAGGCTCAGAATCGCGCCGCCGCGACGGGGGTCAACCGTAATGCGGTAAAACTCGTTTTCGATGGTCGAATTTTCGCTAAGTCGCGCTAGATTAACACTTTGACTAGCCGCAACATAAAAGACGCGGTAGCCTAGAGAAGGCACGTCACGGGCGATAAAACTGATTTCCGCCGAAATTACGCGCCTCTCGCTATCGCGTTTTTCGGCAATCACTTCATGCGGTAAAAGGCTGCCGTCAGCGGTGCGTATTTCGTAGCCAACTAATGGTTTAGCGAACGCCAAACGCACCCGCGCCAGATCCGTCCGCGCCCAACCCAGAGGATTAAAAACAATGACCGGCGCAGCCTCATCAGTGGTTTGCAACAAAGGCGGCGCGTTCGTATTTATTTGCGTGGCGAGAAAATTGAGCGAATCTTCCAGCGCGTCTTTACTTAGTTCAAAGGCATCGCGGTAGCCGTGCATTAAATCAAGAAAAGCGTTATCCGAAGGCGTGCCGGTGATGGCATCGTGATGGCTGGCAAAAAGTATCTGCCGCCAGGCTTTGTCCAACGCTAAATCGGGGTACTTCGCTCCGCGCAAATATGCCAGCGTTGCAAAGCGTTCGGCGTTGAGTGTCATGTTTTCCGTCACACGTTGCGCCACCTTCAAATCGCTACGGGCCATCCCCACGCCCATATGGAAAAATACTTTATCGCGCGACGAAACCGGCGGCTTGACTTTACCAGCCGCGATTTCTTTTTGTAACTCAGCGAAATAAAGCGTTTGCGCCTGGCCCGTAACTTTTATTTGCGAGCGGTTCTGGTTCAGTCGCGCCACGCGGCCCGCCAAATTTGTCCAGGGCGGAGTGAAATCAGCCGCGTTGATGCGTAAATCAACCGCCGAACCCAACGAACGCGCCTCGCCGAACTTGCGTTCGGTCATCTGTCTAAAGGCGTCGAAACTGTAATTTTTGCCGCTGCCGAATCCCGAAAACGAGTAAGCGTAGTCCAAACGCCGATGCAACAAACGCGAACCGTCGAGCGCGTAATCATAGAATAAGGAAGGAAAACCGGTAATTTTCTTTGACCAAACGACGCCCTCAAAGCCGGCTTTGCGGGCGATTTGTGTTATCTGCGGGGCGTGGCCGAAAACGTCCCAGAGAGGCAACGCGCGGGGCTTATCGCCCAACACGCCTTCGTGATAACCGCGCCCGTAAAGGATATTCCGCACGATGGCTTCGCCGCCGATGTTCAATTCGTTGAACTGGTTATAAGTGCCGCCAGTGCCCACGCGCCCGTCTTTAATAGCCTGGCGTAACAGCGGCAAATCTTCGGGATGCGTGTCGAGATATGGCTTGAGATAGTCAATTTCCGAGAGATAGACGCCGTAAAGCGGGTCGGCGCGTAATGAATTGAGGTATTGGTTCGTGTTAGAAAGAGTGATTTTGGCGTAGTCGCGTTGGTCGTGCAGGTAAACCGGGTCAACGTGAAAGCCTTCCAGGTAAAAGATAGTGCCCGCAAGGCTTGGCGGCGCGGCTTGCCAAACACTCTCCCATTCGGCGCGATGCGGCCCCGTGCTGGCGACGGCCAGGGCGTGGCGGCGTCCGTCTGCCGTGCGGTCATTTACCGGCAGAAGTATCTCGGCTTCGCGCAGTTCGCCAGCTCCCAGGTTTTCGATGGCTATGGACGCTTCCCCTGCTTCAGCTTTGACTGTAACCGTAATTTTCCCCTGAGTTTGCCCGGAAACATTGACAACAGCGACATTTACGGACTCCTTCAAGGCGTTATCGGACGCGCCCCAGCTATTTCCCGAACGCAACGCGCCCACCCACACCGACGGGCCGACGGGCCGCGCCCGCCACCAACGCAACGTAGCGGCCCAACCGTAATTGTTACGCCAAGTGTCACCCTTTACGCCGTCGGAACGCAACAAGATTAAGTTTTGTCCTGGTTTGAAACGAGCCCATGCGACACGCTGCGCATTGAGTGTAAAGCCATCGTAAATCATCTCGCCATTGAGCCAGATGGCGCCGAGAAATCCGTCGGTTTCGAGAAACCAGAATTGCGCTTCGTTGGCTGTAACGTAAGCCGCCGCGTAAGCCGCGCCCGCGTCTTTGGTGGCTGTTAATTCACGAAAAGAAAGTGTCGGGCCAGCGAGCAGATGTTTTGTCCAAATGATTGCGCCGATAGAGTTTGGCGCGGCGTTCGCGCCGGCGGGCGCACCTGTTTCAGGCACATCGGCGCGGGGTTTGGCGGCTACCGCGTCCAGTTTTGGCGCGAGTTCCGGTGTTAGCGGAGCGGCGGTCTGGCTGCCTGCCTGCGGTTTTACCCGCGCCGCGCCGCCAAACGGGGCCAACCAATCGTGCGCGGGCAAAAACTCCGTGTTGAAGCGGTTGAAGTTCTCCCACGCGCCGGCGTCAATTTCGGCGGGCAAGGGCGTTGAAATGAGCCATTCGCCGAAGAAACCGCCATCCGGCAAAAGCTCTAAATTGTTGGGCGAAACCGGCGGCGCGGGTGGTGGCGCAGCTTTACGGGTTTGCCCGCAAAGCTGCGCCACGCACAGCAACAAGCAGAGCGTAAGCCAGAGATAACTGCTTTTGTTACAATGAATCACAGGTTATTTTTGGTTAATAAAAAGACGGCGCGGTAGCGGTCAGCCCGATACAGCGAACAAGCATATTCAATGACCCGATTGTCTTCGGCATAGACTGTGCGCGTGACAGCCAAGAGCGGCGCGCCGATTTTGACCGCCAAAAAACGGGCCGCACGGCGATTGGCGGCAACAGCCTCTAAAGCTTCTTCGGCGCGGTTGAGGCGGATGCCGTAGCGCGTTTCTAAAATCTGGTAAAGCGCGTGTTCGCCTAAGTTATAACTATCTAGCGCGGGACACAAAGCGACGGGCAAGTGGTTCATTTCATAAGCCATCGGTTCGCCGTCGGCCAAGCGTAAACGCTCTAAACGAAACACTTCCGCGCGCGGCGCGAGGCTCAACGCCTCGGCAATCGGCGGCTTGGCGAGTTCTCGTTGCAAACTGATGAGTTGCGAACTCGGCGACATTCCACGTTGGCGCATATCTTCGGTAAAACCAACCAAATTGCGCGTGTGGATATTCACCTTGCGCCGCGCCACAAAAGTCCCGACGCCCCGGTCTTGGTAAACCAAACCGTCTTGCCGCAACGAACGCAAAGCTTGTCGCACCGTCATCCGGCTAACGTCGTACTCCTCTGACAAATCACGTTCCGAAGGCACCAAATCACCGGCCCCCAACACGCCGTTTTGTATGCGCTCTGCCAACGCCCGATAAATCTGCACATAGAGAGGCACGAAACTAGAGCGATCAAGATAGGTTGTTTTTCCGCTTTGTGCCGGTAAATCCATGATTTAATTGCGCTAAAACCAAGACGAAGCAGTACTTCGCCTGGCTTGTAAAAACAAACAAAAACTAAATTGCGTTAATTTGATTGTGGACTAGCCCACTTGCGTCAAAGCATAGACGCGATTGCGTTGCCTGTCAAACGCGCGCTTGAATCTGCTGCGCAAGCGACAACGAAGTGCTTTGTGAGGACTTACGCAGGAAGAGGTTTTTAGCCACAGATTCACACAAATTCACACGGATTGAAGCAGCTAAACCCTTGAATCTGTGGCAATGTGTGTGAATCTGTGACTGATTTTTTCTTGTTTTGCGTAAGCCCTATTTATGTTGGAAAAGGCAAGAATTCTGCTTGGCAAAACTCAAAACTACCTGCTTACAGCAACGCATGAATAGAGTTTGGTGGATAAACTGGCCGGCCTCTCTTTTGCGTGGCGGCGAAGCCCTGCGCGTGGCGTGGGGCGCGATTGTGGCGAACCGTCTGCGTTCTGGCTTAACTGTGGTAGGCGTTGTGGTTGGCGTGGCGGTGGTAGTGCTGGTGGCGGCTTTATTGCAAGGCGCGCAGGATTTCATCAACGAACAAACCGCGAGTTTTGCGCCCGATGTTGTGCGCGTGGAAAAGGCGGCTTTTCAGGACTTCGCCGGCGACGGCCAAGCCTTTGTCGAGGCCCGCGCCAAACGTCCCGATTTGCTGCCGGATGATGTAATTTACCTGCAAGCGCGATTGGGCGACAGACTGGAAATCGGGGCGCAAATTGACGCTTCCCTTCCGGTGCGCCGCAATAA
>JAYVJN010000515.1:0-4030 GCA_043769325.1 Acidobacteriota bacterium | reverse complement strand
TCGGGGAGTTTCCCGCCGGTTTCCTTTTCAATTTCCGCGATTTTCGCCGCCGGAATGTCTTTGTGTTGTTTGGTGAAGGCTTGCGCGTCGGGAAAAGCGGCTTTCACGGCGGCGGGCGTTTCGTCTTTCGCACCGGCTTCCGGTTTTGTGTTATGTCCATCGGACGGGGTGGCAACGGTGGCGGCATTGTTACCGGCGGGCGCAGGTGCGGTTGAACACGCGGCGGCCACGCTCAACAACGCGCCGATAACTGCGAACAAAGCAAACTTTTTCATAAATGTACCTCTCTACTGCAGTTTATTGTCTGATTTTGCTTCGGGCGGCGCGTCCGGCAGCGTCAGCCGCACGGCGGGCCGCGACAAACGAAACAGCTTTTCGTCGGGCAAAACGGAGGTCGTGGGCGACGCAAACCCCGCCAACGGCAAAGGGCCGCCCAACGCGCTTTCCAGTTCGGACAAGGCCGCGTAGTAATCGCTCAGGGCTTCGTTAGCGCCGGTCTGGTTTTCCAAGAGACGGCGTTGCTCGTTGACGACCTCGAAAACCGAAAACTCGCCCAAGCCGTAAGCGGCGCGCACGCTTTTCAGGTTCTCTTGGGCGCGCGGCAAAATCGCGGTGACATAAAGCGCGTAGGCTTCCGCCGCCGCTTGGTAACGGCGGTAAGCCAAGGCCACATCGCGCTTTACGGTGGCTTCCAGAAACTCGCGTTGTCGTTGCGCGGCGACTTGTTCGCTCGCGGCGGCGGCTATGTTGCCTTGATTCTTGTTGAAAATGGGCAATCCCACCGATACGCCGAAGGTCAAAACTTGGTCTTTATCACTCAAGGGGCCGACGGGCGTATCGTCAAAGGCGTCGCGCGTCCGGCTGTATTTCAACGACAAGGCCACATCCGGCGCGGCCTCTGAACGCGCCAGGTTGACGCGGGCTTGACCCAATTCCTCGCCCAACCGCGCCGCTTGCACATCGGCCCGCCCGCGCAAGGCCAAATCCGTCACTTCCGTCAACGATAAATCGAAGCGCGGCGGCGTCTCCGGCAACGGCGCAATCCGCAGAGGTTCGCTCTGCTCCAGGCCCGCCAGTGTCCGCAAAGTGATAATTTCACTCTCCAAACCGGCTTTGGCACGCACGGCTTGAACTCGCAAACGGTCTGTTTCCACGCGCAGCAAATTCAGGTCTAACGGCGCGACATCACCTTCTTTGAGCCGCGCCTCGGTCACGCGCAGCAATTCATCGTTGACGGCCATCAGCCGTTCCAGCGCGTCAAGTTGGCGGCCCGCAGCGACGGCGCGGGCATAAACGGCGCGTAGGCCGGCGGCATATTGGCGTTCCAGCGCAAGGACTTCGGCCCGCGCCTGAGCGAGTTCCAACTGCGCCACAGCCACGCGCTTGCTCCGTTTCCCGCCGCGCTCAAAAACCTGCGACACGCCCACCGCAAAATCGCCTTCGCTTTGTCCGCCGAGAAGTTTAGCCTGGCTATATTCGGCGTCCAGCGTCGGATTGGGCCGCGTGTTCGCTTGCGTTACATGGGCCTCAGCCGTCGTCAAGCGTTGCCGCGCCGCCAGTAAATCGGCCCGTTTCTGCGCCCCGTTCGCCAATAATTTCTCCAACGGCCAGCCCGCCGCGTCAATAAACTCGCCCGAACTGAGTTTTTCCCTTGGCGGCGTGTCGGCTGGCGGCGTCTGCGCGGACGCCGCCACGCCCCATAACAAAGCCAGCCAGCACGCGCACCAGAAACCTAAACGGCGCGGGTAGGAGACTTGTTTAAGCAAGCGAGTGGCCTTCAGCGTCCGTTTCATCCCTCATCCCTCTGCCCTCATCCGTCATAAATTGCCGGCGGTAGTAAACTCTCCGGCTCAGAAACAAGGCCGCGCCCAGCATTCCCAACACCGCCAACGCGCCAGCAGCTAACAGTGCCGTCCGCGCCCACAGAGTTGCATTTTCCGGCGGGACGGCGGCGGGCGGCGCAACCGTCACACGCCCGAAAGACGCCGTCGAGGATGTGCCGGCCACGCTGATTTTCGCGCTCAGGGTAATTTCGCCAGCCGGCAACGGCGGCAGCTTCGCTTCAAACGCGCCAGGCGTTACGGTAGCTGTGGCTTTGATTTCCAAGGAGTTTGCGCCTGAAATTAAGAGAACGACTTGCGCTTCTGTGCCCGGCTCGTTGGTAGCAAAGCGCGTCACAAAAACCCGCGCCGCCGTTGCTTTATCCGGCTCCAGGGCCGCGTGTTTGAGCGTGATTTCGTAATCGCCGGCCCGCGCCACGCGCACCGTCACGTTGGCGTGGGTCTGTGTGGCGGCGGGTTTTTCGTCGCCGTGATTCTCGCCGCCGTGCGCCCGCGCCGCCGACGCGCCGCCAACCGCCACCAACGCGCCGGCAAGCCAGACTAACCAACGATGGCTTTTGTTTTTCATGGCGCAACCCGCTATGTGTCGTTGTGTATTTTCAGACATTATTTCCCGTGCCGTGTGCTTCCTGATGACTATGGGCAAATGCCGTGCCGTTCGTTTACTCATTTCGACCAGCGCACAGTCCTCAATGAATACAGCTATTTAGAGGGGTGCGCGTAGATTCCGGCGGGCTTGTTTAGTCTGTTAGCACACAGTAAGCGTCTGTAAACACACACTGAAGCCAGTAGCCAGTAGCCAGTAGAAGAAGATAGTAATTTCTACTGGCGACCCCGCGTCCGCAACAAGCCGTCAGGCGAGTAGCAGAGTTGCAAAACGAGCCTGGCTGATTGAAACGCGCCGCTGCCGACACCATTTTTCGCGCTGTCGCGCTCATGCGGACAAGGCTGTCCGCGCTCCCGGCGCAAGGCAAATGATTTCTACCGCCAAGAGAGATTTGGCGCGGGCGCGGAATGTTGCTATCATCGAGGCGCAAGTAATCCACCGGCAGAGGTTTGTATTGATGGCTGAACCAACTACGGTAGCGTTATTCCTACTCTCATTGGGCGTCAAATTGGGCGTCAAGAAATTTGTGGATGTCGCGGATGACAACGAGGCGTTGCAGTTTCTTGATTCCGTTTTGGGCAATTTCGCTTCGGATGCGGCGAAGTTTGGCACGGGGCGGGGCGCGGAGTTTGTCAAACGTCTGGCGGCACCCGACGCCGACGGACGGCCCGCCAACCATGATTTGCAGCGGGCCGTGCGGCGGGCGCAGTTGTGGGCCACTTGGTTGGCGTGCCGCGCCAGGCAAAACGGGCTTGACGCGCCGGATGAGTGGTTGCAACAGAGCATCGCCTGGATAAAAACGGCGCAGACCGAATTGGACACCCCCAATTATCAGCCGCCGGAATTGGCAAACTTTGACGAACTGTTCAAATTAGCCGACCCGCTGCAAGACAAGTCAAGCCAACCCGACCTGCAAGTTTTCCTCAATGCGCTGAAAGAGCGGACGATTGCCGAGTTTGCTTTGAGCGACGCGGCTGGGGCCGCCGATTACATCCGCAAAGGTTGGGATGAGGACGGCGTACATTTTGCTTGGGAAACGCTGCTTTACGAAGTCTTTAACGAATCTTACAAGACCGAACCGCGCGCGCAGGCGGCGTTGCTCAAACTCTTGTTGTACCGGCGCGACGCGCAGACGGGCGCGGTTGTCGAACTGAGCGCGGCAGAGTTGGCAAAAATCCACGCGCCGATGCAAGCGGCGTTGGACGGTTTGGGACAGAAGTTGCTGGCGAAACTGGAGGAAATCGCGTCGAAGTTGACCGAGATTGAGAGTAAGCAAGATGAGGTTTTGACGCAGTTTGTCGCGTGGCGCGGTGAAACCAACCGGAAACTGGACGAAATTCTAGTCTTACTTAAAAAGCCGCCCGCGCTCAAATTGCCTTCGTCCGCATTTGACCACACGCTGCCGGTTGGGAAGCGGATTGCGGGGCGCGTGCGCGAAACGGCGATGCTGTTGGAAGCGATGCGCGGGGCGGATAAGCGGGCCTTGGCGATAGTCGCGCCGGGCGGTTTCGGCAAGACCACGCTGTTAGCCAAACTGGTCTTGGAGGCGGCGGACGGCGCGGGCGGCAGCCGTGAAACGAGC
>JAYVJN010000514.1:0-4409 GCA_043769325.1 Acidobacteriota bacterium | reverse complement strand
GCAAAGACGCCTTGCGCTTGGGCACAAAAGACGCGAAACTGCTCTACCACGCCGGCATGATTGCCCGCGCCGCCGGCGACAAAGTGGCGGCGCACAACTATTTGAAGCAGGCATTGGCCTTAGCACCACAGTTTGACCCTTTACAAGCGACGCTGGCGCAGAAAGCAATTCAAGAATGAAAGACAAGAATTTAACGCAGGGACACGGAGACACAGGGACACGGGGGGGAAAGATTGGGAGCATAAGTGATGCAGTTTACGCCTCTCTCCGTCTCTTTCTCTCCGTGTCTCTGTGTCTCTGTGCCTCCGTGTTAATTTCTTTTAATTCGGCCCAAGCGCACCCGCTGGGCAATTTCACAGTCAATCATTACGCCCGTCTGACAGTTGGCGCAGAGCGCGTCAAAGTGCGCTATGTGGTTGATATGGCGGAGATTCCGGCGTTTCAGGAGTTGCAAACCATTAGCGGCAAGACCGACGGCGCGGCCACGCCCGAACAACTCGCGGCCTACGCCCAACGCGCCGCCACGCAATACGGCGAAGGCTTGGAGCTAACTTTAGACGACGCACGTTTGCCCTTGCGTTTGGTTAGACAAGAAATCTCCCTGCCGTCGGGCGCGGGCAATCTGCCGACGCTGCGCCTCGTCTGCGATTACGAAACCGCGCCGCCCGCGCCGGCGGGCCGTGTGCGTTTTGTTGACAACAATCATGCTGACCGCATTGGCTGGCGCGAGCTTTCCGTGTCGCCGGAAAGCGGGCTAACTATTTTTGACAGCAACGCTTACGGCAACTCTGCCACCGATGAACTGAAACAATATCCGCAAGAAAGTATCACCGCGCCGCTTAGTGAAAAGACAGCGGAGTTTTCTTTTGCTACCGGCGACTTGCCCGCCAACGCCAAACCTCTGCGTAACCGTGACGGCCAGGCATTTGTGCCGGCGGCTCGTGACCGTTTCGCCGAACTGATTGCCGCGCCACAACTTACGCTAGGCGTCGTGTTGCTTGGTTTGCTTTTAGCCGCGTTCTGGGGCGGGATGCACGCGCTTTCACCCGGACACGGCAAAACCGTCGTTGGCGCATATCTTGTCGGTTCACGCGGCACGGTGAAACACGCGGCCTTTCTCGGCCTCACCGTGACCATTACGCACACTTCCAGCGTCGTCGCTTTGGGTTTAGTCGCGCTCTTTGCGTCAAACTACATTTTGCCGGAGAAACTCTTGCCCATCTTGAGTTTAGCGTCCGGCTTACTGGTTTTGGGCATTGGCTTGCACCTCTTTTTGCAACGCCTTCGCGCCGCGCTTGGTTTCGCGCCGGTGCATGACCATCATCAGCACGCGCACGAACACTCGGCACTCAGCACTCAGCACTCAGCACTTCACAGTCATCTGCCACCAACGGAAGGCGAGGCCATAACCTGGCGCAGTTTGTTGGCGTTAGGGATTTCTGGCGGATTGCTACCCTGCCCTTCGGCGTTGGTGGTGATGCTCTCGGCGATAACGCTGGGCCGTATTGGTTACGGCTTAATTTTGGTGTTAGCGTTCAGCGTAGGGTTGGCGGCGACCCTGACGGCAATCGGCCTGGCGTTCGTCTATGCGGGCCGCGCGTTGAAAGAACGGGCGGGAAACAGCGCGTTGTTGAAGATTGTGCCGGCGTTGAGCGCGTTGATTATAGCTTGTCTCGGCGCGGTTTTGTGTTACCAAGCCTTGCTGCTCAACGACGCGCAGATGCTCGTCGCGCTGCAAAATTTCTGGCACGCCGAAGAGCCGGCTTTCGGAACTCGCAGCGTACAAACCTTACTCGGTTTGGGTTTACTCTTTGGGTTAAAACACGCGACGGAAGCCGACCATGTTGTCGCCGTGACGACTATCGTCAGTGAGCATAAAAGTCTCTGGCAGGCGGCTTTAGTGGGCGCCTGGTGGGGCACGGGCCACACGCTTTCGCTGATTGTTGTGGGGGCCGTCGTGCTGTTTTTGCGCGTGGCGGTTCCCGAAAACGTGGCAACTTGGTTAGAGTTCGGCGTCGCATTGATGATTATCGGCTTGGGGCTAAACGCTGTCCGCCGCGCCCTGCAACAACGCGAAGCCGTCCATGTCCATCAACACCAACACGACGGCCAACCCCACGCGCACATACACCTCCACGATGCCGACACGCCGCTAACACGCATCGGGTTGAAACCTTTACTCGTCGGGGCCATGCACGGCCTGGCCGGTTCAGCCACGTTGACGGTATTGGTCTTAACACAAATTTCGTCACCGTTGGTCGGCTTTCTGGCGTTGTTAGTCTTTGGTGTGGGTTCGATTGCGGGAATGCTGCTGATGTCCGGCCTTGTCGGCCTGCCCTTTGCCCTGAGCGGCAAACGACTGACCCGCTTGCACTACGGCCTACAACTCGCCGCCGGCGTTTTCAGCGTCGGCTTCGGCCTCTGGTACGCTTACAAAACCGGCGTGTTTGCTCAATTAGCGGGACGTTAAGCGGGTCACGGTTTGGAAGATAAAATTGAGCGCGCCGAATAGTTCGGGCAAATCTCCGATGGTATAACCTTCCGGGTTAGCGGTGAAGGTGTCGCCGGAGAGTTTGCCAAACTTCCAGAGTTCGCCGTCCGTAACAATCCCATGCACCGGATGTGGGTCTTTGGCATTGATTTTCTGCGCCGCGAACAGTTCTGCCAGACATTGCCCCCAACCTTGCTCAAAATCGTTTTTCTTGGCTTCGACGATAATCACTAAAGGCAACTCCAGCACGGTTTTACCGAGGGCGGATTTGGTGGCGATGATGTAATCGGGCGTACCGTTCAGTTTTTCGTTGTAGCTAATGGCTTTCTGAATCCAAAACGAGTATTGCTCGTGAAAATTCTTATACACCTCGCGCAAAAGCGGCGTGATGACCAACTCCGTGCGGGCCGCTTCCGATGTAAAAACGTCAATATTCTTCTGGCTAAACTCCAATTCTTCACGAAAATGCGCCGGCGGCTCAAGCCTCTGCGCCACCACATAACTTTCCTCTTGGTAGCGAATGCCGAACTCTTGCTGCACCTGCGCCACATTCTTGTAATCGCTGAAAGCCATATCGCTTACTTTTAGCTTTTAAAGTCCTCAAACAGTTTATGGCAAGTCAAGAAACGGGACAACAAGAAAGAGCCTAACGCTGGAATTCAATGGTGAAGTATCTTTTTACCAACGCGCTACTTTCCAGATAAAAGCCGGCATCAACGACGCTCCCTGATAATCATTTCCGAAAGCGGTTCGCCGGCAAACTCAAGCGGCGCAAACTCATCATCTTCGTCGGTTTCATTGCGCGTGGGAATGTCGCTAATTTGGCAAACCATAAAACGTCCATTGAATGGTTCGGCGTGTCTTAATTTTTAACACGCTGTTTCAAAAACAACTATCGTTAGGCTAAAGTTAATTGTTTACGCAGAATTTGGTCAACTATTTTGGGGACTGATTCGTGCGATGACTCGGCTTTCTGCCGCAATTTCTGAAAAACATCTTCGGCCACCTGCACTTCAAAAACACGATTTCTTATCTTGATTTTGTCATCCACAGGCTCAAGGTATTCGATGTAATCCGTTGTGCTGTGAGTATCCCAAAACGCTCCGGCTTCTTCTTCCGTTGCGAACGCATCTGGCAAAGGGTCTTTTGTTTTACTTTTGCTTTCCATAGTATTTTCTCTCACTGTCGTCCATATCGCGGGCTGAGATGGGCAAGATTGCGCCCGTCAATTTGCGAATGTAAAAGACGACTAAATAACGTCTGCCGGAAGTTTGACCAAACGCGGCATAAACATTTTCACCTTTGACATTGCCTTTGCTGACTTTCCGAATATGTGGTTCGTAGCAAAGAACGTCTTCCGCTTCTTCTACCGATACGCCGTGTTTTACCTCTAACTTCTCAACGAATTGGTCTTTCCAGATAATTTGGCTAATGACCATATAGCCGGAATTATATCACCGAATCAAATCTTACTCACACGATACCTCTAGCGCAACACGAAACGCCGAACGGCTGAGATGACGTAGGGCGAAACCGCCGCCAAGCCCGCTAAGGTTTAACGGATGACGCGATAAGAAAGTAGCTGTTTCGCCCTCACGCCCATTGATTTGTTGTGCGGCGCGTTGACTACACGCAGCTTCAGTTTTCAGAACAATTTTCTTCATCTTGCACTTCATAAACATTTTGAAGGCTCGCGTAATCAAATGTATGAGATTCGTCTTTTGCAAGACACTCGTAAGAACTCGTCGCTTTTTCACTCATTCTCACGCCTCCGCTTTTCAACGTAGAAAGCAATCCGAAATACGCACTATACGTTTCAGCGGGTGTAATCAAAAGTGAAGCGGCTCTGCCGCCGGCTGTGCGGCGACGGCTATGCCTCGCCGGAAACCACGCTCTCTCAATAATTTGGGGCTACGCC
>JAYVJN010000513.1:0-2531 GCA_043769325.1 Acidobacteriota bacterium | reverse complement strand
CCGTATTGATTTGGAATCCGACCTCCGGCGGTGGCGGTTCTCGTCGCGCCCGTGAGGTCGAAAATTTTTGCGCACTGATGCGGGAACGCGGCGTAATAGTGGAATCATGGGCCACACAAGGGCCGAACGAAGCGCAGACTTTGGCCGCCCGCGCCGCCCGCGAAGGCTTTGCCGAACTCATCGTTTCCGGCGGGGACGGCACTTTTAACGAAGCTCTGCAAGGGCTTATCGGCACGCAGATAAAACTTGGCTTTTGGCCGAAAGGCACCGGCAACGTCTTGGCGCGGGAAATAAATCTGCCGCGCCGCCTGGACAAAATCGCCGACGTGCTGGCGAACGGACGCGCGCAGACAATTTACATCGGTTGCGCAACCATCGAAGCGACGGGCGAGAGGCGTTACTTTTTTCTCATGGCGGGCATCGGTCTGGACGCTTCCGTCGTGCAGCGCGTCAACCCAACGCTCAAGAAAAAACTGGGTAAAGGCGCGTTCTGGATAGCCGGCCTCTCGCATCTGGGGCACTGGACGCCACGCCCTTTCGCCGTCGAAATTGACGGGCAAAGTTACCCCGCGACCTTCGCCGCCGTCGGCAAAGCCTCGCGCTACGGCAGCGACCTCGCCATCACGCCGCGCGCCAGAATGGACGCGCCCGATTTTGAAATCTGCCTCATTAACGCCCGTAGCCGCTTTCGTTACTTAGCTTTATTGCGCTACGCCGTCAACCAGGGTGTGCCGCCAGGAGTCCGCGACGTGCGTTTTCTCCGCGCCGCCAAAGTCCGCGCCGTCGGCGATGACATGGACACCCAAATTGACGGCGAATACCTAGGAAAATTGCCCGTCACCTTCGAGATTGTCCCGCAAACCATCGAAATCATCGTGCCATGAAGCCAGTAGGCAGTAGGCAGTAGGCAGTAGGCAGTAGAAAAAGACAGATGTTGCTACTGGCGACCCCGCCGGAAAGTCATTGGCGCAGACCGCGACGGCGGCGGCGGTTCGCGCCTGTGTTAGCGCAACGCGGCTTCTTACTGCCGGCTGCCTGCTGCCGCGTTGCGGCCTTTGTAAGAGGCGTTGCTACCTGTTACAGGCAGACCAGCCAATATCCAGAGATAAGCTATAAAACCTGGTTGCATTTAATTGTGTGAAGACGAACTCTAAACTGTTGATAATAAACCACTAGTATGGAGCGTTAACCCTTAAAGCCTTACCCGGCACAAAATGCCCTTGTTATTACGCCTCGAGCAGTTTTCAGTAGTCAGTTTTTAGTTGTTAGCAGGAAGCGGTTGAGTTTACACAAGTTACGCCGCGAGTCTCAGTAAACCGAAACGCAAACCGCTCTAAATCCACCACCTAAGCCCGACTTTGTCCATTTAAGCGGCATAGCAGAGCGTATCTATTAAACCTTCCGATCTGTTTTCACTTGCTTCACAACAACCTTCTGACTGCCATCTTTAACTTTGAATCAGAGGTTGTAATATGTTGTGATTTCAACCTGATGACCGTCAGGGTCTGTCAGGAAAATTGAATATGCGATTCCGGTATCTTCGAGCTCATGTGGTAGCCCAAGTTTGTCTATCTCCCTGACTGCCACGTCAAACTCTGCTTTATCTACTAAGAAAGCAAAATGCTGGATGGCAATTATGTTTCGGTCAATTCCGCTAATACTCGAAGCATCAGGCCTTTCAAAGGCTCCGATTTTGATGACCTCATTACCAAACATCCAAGTGGATTCCGACGGATGTTCCCACTTATGAATGATTCCGAATCCAAATACTTTGTGGTACCAATCAAAGGTAGTTGGCAGATTTTTGACGTTAATCGCTACATGGTCAATACGAAGTAGTTTCATCATTTCACCTTTCCTCACCTGGAAGCCAGTAGGCAGCAGACAGCAGACAGTAGGCAGTAGAAAAAGAGAAATGCTGCTACTGCGACCCCGTCGGAAAGCCATTGGCGGAGACCTGCGCGGCGGCGGCGGTTCTGGCGGTGTCAGCGCAACGTGGCTTTTTACTGCCGGCTGCTGGCTGCCTACTGCCTGCTGCCGCGTTGCGGCCTTCCAGCGTTAACCCACTCCATCCGCTTCATCCGCGTTTGATTTTGTCCTTTTCTGCTCCAACTCAATACTCAAGCTTACATAACCGGGTATGCGTCGGCAATTTTAGTCCCCATTTTATAGTGAACATTGGGTTGCGCGGTGAAACTGACATTACTCTTGGCCTCAAAGAGCAAGATTATGTCTGAGCCGCCAAACTGGAAGTAAGAAAGTTCCTCGCCTTTGCGTACCGTGACGCCCTTCTCGGCGGTCAGGATTACCGATGAGACCTGGCACATTCCGATGGGCAGCACCGCCACCAAACCAATGGCGGATTCCAAGATTATCAACCCCCGGGCCTGGGCAAACTGATACCCTGCATTGTCGGGCGCGTCAAAGGCACGGTGCGGCTTCAGGCGATGACGCCCTTCCGTGTCACCCGGAACCGGCTCTGCAATTACTTCGAGATAGACCTGCCCCGGAATCACCCGGGCCTCCAGAAC
>JAYVJN010000512.1:0-3310 GCA_043769325.1 Acidobacteriota bacterium | reverse complement strand
GAGACAGGACGGCGGCGGCGGTTCTGGCTGTGTTAGCGCAACGCGGCTTCTTACTGTCTGCTGCCGGCTGCTGGCTGCCTGCTGCCGCGTTGCGGCCTTAGCAAAGCGGGCCGCGTCATCACAGATGCGCCCCGCTTTTGCGTTGGGCGTGGTTTGGGCGTAAATTAGCGGGCGTTATGGTGGAAACAAAAATAGGGAAAAGTTAAGGAGAGTGATGATGAGACGTTTTCATATAGTTCTGATGTTGTTGGTTTTAACCGTGAGCGGCGCAGCGCAGACGAAGCCGCCACGCGAGTCGGTGTTTGACCGTTTTATGCGCTATGTCAAGATTGACACGCAATCGGCAGAAGACCAGACAACCGTGCCGAGCACGAAAAAACAGTTTGATTTGGCGCGTTTGTTGGAAAAGGAGTTGAACGAATTGGGCGCGCAGAACGTGCGCCTGAGTGAGTTTTCCATCGTTTATGCCACGATTCCGGGCAACCTGGCGGACAACGCGAAAGTGCCGGTCATCGGACTCATCGCGCATATGGACACTTCGCCCGCCGTTTCTGGCGCGAACGTCAACCCTATTATTCACAAGAATTATCAGGGCGGCGACATCGTTTTGCCGAACGATAAATCGCAGATAATCACTGTCGCGCAAACCCCCGACCTCAAGAATCTCGTCGGCGACGACATCATCACCGCCGACGGCACGACGCTCTTAGGTTCGGACGACAAAGCGGGCATCGCCGAAATTATGACGATGATTGACACGCTGCGCGAAAACCCCGAAATCAAACATGGCACCATCGCCATAGCTTTCACGCCCGATGAAGAGGTCGGAGGCGGCATTGAGAAATTCGACATCCCCGCGTTTGGCGCGAAGTACGCTTATACGGTTGACGGCGAAGAACTTGGCGAAATTAGTAACGAGACGTGGAACGCCCAAACCGGAGTCGTCACTTTTCAAGGCCAAAACACGCACCCCGGCACGGCGAAGGGAATTATGGTCAATTCAGCCTACGCCGCCGGCTACTTTCTAACCCTGTTTCCCCGCGATATGCTGCCGGAAACGACGGATAAGCGCGTTGGTTTTGTGCATCCCTACGACGCGCAAATGAAAGAGGAAGAATCGGTTATCAAGATTCTGTTGCGCGATTTTACGAAAACGGGCCTACAAACAAAAGCCGCCCTGCTCAAGCGCATGGTCGCCGTGACGCAACGCCGCTTTCCCAAGACGAAAATCAAGTTTGAACTGCGGCCCGGCTATGACAACATGATTGAAGTCCTGAAAGATTTCCCGCAAGTAACCGAATTCGCCTTTGAAGCCGCCCGCCGCGCCGGTCTGACGCCGCACTTGCGCGCCATACGCGGCGGCACGGACGGTTCACGCCTGACCGTGCGCGGCTTGCCCACGCCCAATCTGTTCACCGGCGGCCACAATTTTCATGGCAAACTGGAATTTAACTCACGGCGCGGACTGGCGAAATCCACTGAAATGCTGCTGCAACTTGTCCAGGTCTGGGCCGAAAAGGGCGGGCAGAATTAGTTGTCACAAAGATGTTTGCGGTGGGGTTTTGTTAATGAAGTGCCTCCATCCGGCGTCTTAGCTGTTTATGAGAAGACTTTCAATCATACTGTTACTTCTGCTTACGTTTGTGTCGGCGCAAGCCCAAGATTTTGCTTTAGAAGCTTTTCTGGAAAAGGCGCGGTTGGCTACGGCCCGTTACCAAGAGGGTTTCAAAAACCTGGTTGCTGAAGAACACAAGACCTACGAGTATTTCCGCAGAGACGGGACGGTGGAGGACTCGCGCAGGATAAAATCTGTCTTCCTCGTCTATCAATCGCCAACCACAAACTACCCAAACGAGTTTCGCACGGTCATCGAATTTCAGGGCAAAAATGTGGCGCGCAAAGACGAAGACCTGGCTAAACTCTTTGCCAGGCTAACCCGCGCGGCCTCCTATCAGGAGGAAGTCGCCCAACTTCGTAAAGAGGCTGACCGCTTTGACGGGCGCAGCCATGCCTGGGGAGTAACATTGGGGCAAGGTCTAGTGTTGCAAAAAAACTATCGTTCTTTTTTCGCTTTCCAAATTGTCGGGCGCGAGAAAATCGCGGGCTGCGAGGTCCTGGTTGTGGACTATCAACAAGTAAAACCGACACCCCTTATCAAGGTGAGGGCCACCGACGAGGAACGCAAACAGGAACCCAACGGTATTGCTTTTGATACAAGTTTGCCAGACAAGTTTCGCCCCACCAACCCGCGTGTGCAGGGGAAGATATGGCTTGATGCGGAAACCGCCCAAATCTGGCGCGACGAATTTACCGTTACCATCCAGCCGAACGGCTTTCTGAAGCCCGTCACCAGTGGGGAATTTCGTTACGAATACCAGTCCAGCCAATTTGCTATTCTTGTTCCCAAACGGTTTTGGATGAGCAGTTACAGATTTTCCGGAAACAATGAAAAGGATTTAGCCGTGACCCGCGACACCCGGAAAATCTTTGAATACTCGAAATTTAGCAACCCTGACGCCGACGTCAAAGACTATAAAATTAGCCCGTCGCCTTGAGAAACCAGGAGAATTTGAGTGAGATATTACCGATGCCAAGCAATTATTTACGCCCTGTTTTGTCTGCTGCTGTTAATCAGTCCGGCAGCCGCGCAAAAGAATAATTTCCGCGTTGATTACACGGTCAAAGTCGCCAGCGTGGAAGAGCAGCTTTTTCACGTCACGGCAGATGTGCAGAACGTCAACCAGCCGTTTCTGGAACTCTCGCTGCCAGTCTGGACGCCGGGCTGGTACACGATAGAAAACTACGCCAAGAACATACTGCGTTTCAAAGCCACCGACGCGCAGGGCCGGCGTTTGCCGTTGATAATGACGCGCAAACAGACCTGGCGTGTGCCGACCAAAGGCGTCAAACAAATCCGCGTCGAATTTGATTACAAGGCGACGCTGCTTTCGTTGAATCAGGCCAAAATAACCAAAGACTGGGCGTTATTCACTGGCACGCAGCTTTTCCTGGAAGCCGTAGGCCATCGCCAAAGCCCTTCGTTGGTGCGTTTCGACGTGCCGGCAGGCTGGCAAATCGTCTCCGCGTTGAAGGAAACCGCCAAGTCCAATGAATTCACCGCGCCCGATTACGACACTTTGGTTGACGCGCCCACGCAGTTTGGCAAATTCGACGTGACGCGCTTCGATGTTGAGGGCAAACCGCACTACTTTTTAACCACGCCGGCGGGGGCCGTTCCCAAAGAAAAAGCGCAAAAAGCGGCGGAGAGTTTTGCCAAAGTAGTCAAAGCTCAGAGCGCGATTTTTGGCGG
>JAYVJN010000511.1:0-6783 GCA_043769325.1 Acidobacteriota bacterium | reverse complement strand
CAGTATTCGATGTTCAAAGAGGCCGATATCCTTACGGCAAGCGGCGTCGGCGGCGGTTCGCTCATCTATTCCAACGTCACCGTGCGCCCGCACGAGGAGGTCTTGCAGGGCATCGGGCTGAACCTTAATGACAGCCATTACCAGGCGGCCTACAAGTGGATGGAAGACCACCGGGGCCGGCTCAACCACATCGTCACCAAGATTCCTCTGCCGGGCCGTGACGTGACGAACCTGACCACCGACGACTATCTCTATCTCGACCGCGCCCGTGTGTTGCGCGACGCCGCGAAACTGGCAGAGCAAAAGCTGGGCCTACAACTCCCTTGGAAGCCCCTTGACCTGTCGTTGATAGAGTATGACCCGCACCATGCCGACGGCGGCGACGCCGCGAAGGTTGGCACATTTTGCCACCGCGAGGGCCGTTGTATTCTGGGCTGTCTGCCCTCGGCCCGCCACACCTTCAGCAAAACGCTTTACACCAAACTGCTTTCAGACCCGGCCAAAGGAGTCACCCTCTCACCGCTGTCCGAAGTCAGAGAAATCAAACAGATTGCCGGCGGCTACGAGGTTATTTACCGCGACCACCGCGACGACAACAAAAAGACCGTCTCTGCGCCGATGGTTTTCTTGTGCGCCGGAACGCTCGGCACTACCGAAATCCTGCTGCGTTCGCGTGACCGGGGCGGCCTCAATCTGACCAACCAACTCGGCACGCACTTTTCCACCAACGGCGACTTCGGCGCGTTCGTCGTCGGCACGGCCAAGCCCGTCCACAGCACGGTCGGCCCTATCAATACCTGCCAGGTCAGTGCCAAGATGGGCGGTCTGCACATTAAGGTTGAGGACGCCGGCATCCCCGAAATGTTCGCCCCGATTGCCAGCACGACGCTGAATGTGCTGGACAACTTCGCGCAACGCGAGACTTTGAAGGCGCGCATGAAGTTTGCTTTTCTCAACATGGCTTTGCCGGACTTGCGCGATTTCTTCCCGCACCTGCCCGATACATACGACCCGGAAAGCTATCAGAGCGAGGCGGAGATGGTCTCAAACACCTTCTTCTTCAACGTCATGGGCCAGGACGACGCGAGCGGCAAATTTACCTTAAAGAACGACAAACTCGACCTGGAGTGGGATAAGAAGATTGGCGAAACGCCCGTCTTTCAGCAGATTGAGACGCTCTTGAAAGCGCTTGCGGAAGAGATGGGAGGCCGCTACGTCCCGTTTCCTCTCTGGAAGGGTTTGGGCAACAAGAAGCTGATTGTGACCCACCCGCTAGGCGGTTGCCCCATCGCCCCGACCAATTTAGACGGCGTGGTGGATGAACTAGGACGGGTTTTCGACGGCAGCAAGCCGCCCGGTTCGACAGCCGTTTTGCCGGGACTCTTTGTGATTGACGGGGCGGCCATCCCCGGCGCAGTCGCCACGAACCCGTCGCTGACGATTGCGGCGCAAGCGTTAAAAGCCGTCAACGCCGCGTTGCCGTAATCAACTGCTGGCTTATTTCATTTGGGCTTAACCTGTCGGCTTTGTGCTGGATAACTGATGGAGAAAAATCATGGCGAATGAAGTTAAATTACGTTTGGAACTGCTGGATGTCTCCGGCAAGCCGGTGCCGGAGCAAGTTGACCTCTTGTTTCGCAATCAGGTGTTGGACGAAACGAAAAAGGTGCAAGTCAATGGCGCGGTGACGAATAACCTCAGCGGCTTGCGCGGCGGGCCACACGGCAGCTACCGGGTTTTTGTTGACGCCCCCGCCTATCAAAAGGTGGGCAAGTTTATCAACCTCAAAGCCAGCGGGGTGACGGCACTCAAATTCAACCTACCGATTAATCCCGCCAAAGTGGTCAAGGTCAATTTCCCGCCATACACTAACCTGCCGGCAGACTTGCAAAGCATACTGGTTAAGAGCGACAAAGTTTTCTCCTTCGAGGGCAAAACAGGCCCGGCACTTTATGGCGCTTTCGACGACATCCGGCGGGCCGGGTTACTCAATATTGCGGCAAAAACCAGGGTGACGAGGCTAACGAACGGCAAGTTCGTGTTGCCATATGTGCAAAAAATCATCGAGTTAAGAGGTGACAGATTTTTTGCCCAAGTCCCCAAGGAACTGCGCGAGGAGACGAAACACAGCGTCGCGGAGGGCTTATTCAGAGAGGTGAACAGCATTCTGCACCATCCACCGGCGGGCTTTAGCAAGGCTGGTAGCTATAAAACGAATGACCAATACGGGAATTTACAGTTGACCTTTTTTATGAACGGCGATGACTGTGTAGCCGACATAGACATTGACGACGCGGCGGGCTTGGAACACCTTTTCCAAGTGGTCGGGAACGCCGTCGGCGGGCCGACGCATCCGTACAATATCCACGATATTCTGATTGGCGAGCAGTTCCTGGATCCAGGCTATTCGTTTGAGGTCTAGTGGTAAGCAGGTAAGAGAAAGTTTTCCGGTATAATGCGGAAGCCCGCACGAAGTAAAGGCGCAAAGGACACACTTACTTCGTGCGTGTTTCCGCATTCGGATTAGCCCGCAAAACATAGTCTTGTCTGTTTAGCAGTCTGTGATTCGCATTAATGATAAGGTTCAAGGCATAATCGCCAATGTTCAATGACAGGCGCGGTTGACCCGTCTCCGTAACAGTTCCCATGCAGCACTTTGAGCAAATTGACGCCTTTCGCCGGCTTTTCGGCGCACAGCCCGCCGTCTATCAGGCTCCGGGGCGGGTCAATCTGATTGGCGAATTTACCGATTTCAACGGCGGTTTCGTGCTGCCGGCGGCCATCGGTTTTTACACGCGGGCGGCTATCGCGGCGCGTGACGACAGAAAACTGGCGGTCTATTCCGCGAACTACGGCGAACAAGTTGAGTTCGATTTAGACGATTTGCCGCCGCAACGCGCCGGCCATTGGAGCGATTATGTCGCCGGCGTCGCGCACATACTTACGCGGCGGGGCCACGCGCTACGCGGCGCGAATTTGTTGCTGTCCGGCGATGTGCCACAGGGCGCGGGGCTGAGTTCGTCAGCCTCTGTGGAAGTGGTAACAGCCTTTGCTTTGTTGGGTTTAGCGGGGCAGACTATTGATTTGCGGCAACTGGCGTTAGCGTGCCAAGAGGCGGAAAACGAATTTGTCGGGGCGCGTTGCGGCATCATGGATCAGTTTATTTCGTGTCACGGCGAGGCTCATAAAGCGTTGCTATTGGATTGCCGTTCGCTGGAATACCGCGCACTGCCGTTGCCGGCGGGCGCGCGTTTGGTGATTTGCAACACGCTGGTCAAACACAGTCACGCCGGCGGCGAATATAACCAACGCCGCGCCGAATGCGAAGAAGGCGCGACATTGTTGCAGAAATTCTTGCCCGCCGCGCAGTCTTTGCGTGATGTCACGCCCGAAGATGTTGACCGCTATGGGCCGGAGTTGCCGGAGGTTATCAGGCGTCGTTGCCTTCACGTCACGAGCGAAAACCGCCGCACGGAACAGGCCGCCAACGCTTTGGCAAACAATGATTTGGCGGCTTTCGGCGCGTTGCTGGGGCAATCGCACGAAAGTCTCCGCGACGATTTCGCCGTCAGTTGCGCAGAGTTAGACTTGTTGGTCGAATTGGCGGGCCAAGCCGCCGGCGTCTATGGTTCGCGCATGACCGGCGGCGGCTTCGGCGGTTGCACTGTGAATTTGGTCAAAACGGAATCAGTCGCGGAATTTCAGGCAACCGTGAGCGAAGGCTTTGCCCGCACCTTCAATTACCGCCCCGAAATTTACGTCTGCGCCGCCGCCGACGGGGTACGGCGGATAATCTAAAAGTTTTCGCCACGAATTACACAAATCTTCACGAATGAATTGGATATTCGTGCTAATTCGTGTCATTTGTGGCTGGTTTTTATGAATTTGGTTGATTTACAGACGCAACCGCATCGCCGTTTCAATCCGTTGACGGGCGAGTGGGTCTTGGTTTCACCGCACCGCGCCAAACGGCCCTGGCAGGGCCAAATGGAAGACGCGGCGGTGGACGCGCTGCCGGAATATGACGCGGAATGTTATCTTTGCCCCGGCAATGAACGCGCCGGCGGCGTGGTAAACCCAACTTACGAAGGGGTTTTCGTTTTTGACAACGATTTCGCTGCGCTGCTGCCGGCAACGCCGGCGGGTAGTGTGGACGAAAAAGGCTTGCTGGTGGCGCAACAGGAAGCCGGGCAGTGCCGCGTTATCTGTTATTCGCCGCGCCACGATTTGACGTTGGCGCGGTTGAGCGTGGCCGGGATTCGCCGCGTGGTGGACGTTTGGGCGTCGGAATTTGCCGCGTTGGGGCAGTTGCCGCACATCAACGCCGTGCAGATTTTCGAGAATCGCGGCGCGGCGATGGGTTGCAGCAACCCGCACCCGCACGGGCAAATCTGGGCCAACCAAACCTTGCCCAACGAACACGCCAAAGAGTTGGAGCACTCCCGCGCCTATTTCCGGCAACACGGCGCGACGCTCTTGGGCGATTACCTGGCGTTAGAATTGGAAAAAGAGGAACGTCTGGTTTGCCACAACGGGCATTTCGTCGCGTTAGTGCCTTTCTGGGCCGTCTGGCCGTTTGAAACGATGGTCGTCAGCCGCCGCCAAGTCTCATCTTTGCTTGAACTTAGCGACGATGAGCGTGATGCTTTGGCCGACATCTTGCGGCAAGTAACGGTTCGCTACGATAACCTGTTCCGCGTCTCATTTCCTTACACGATGGGCTTCCACCAACGGCCCACAGACGGCGCAGCGTACCCTGAGTTTCACTTGCACGCGCATTTTTACCCACCGTTGTTGCGCTCGGCAACGGTCAAAAAATTCATGGTCGGCTACGAAATGTTAGCCATGCCGCAACGCGACATCACGCCGGAAACCGCCGCCCGCTGGCTGCGCGAATTGCCGGCGACGCATTACTTGAAACAGCCTGACTTTACCTAATGTGTGACTCTTTTTGCGGCTGTGCCGCCCTACCGTGCGGTCAGGCTATGCCTGACCGGAGAGCGACACTCAAACTTCTGGCGGCTATGCCGCCGTCTTTGGGTGACGCGCCGGAAAACGGCGGCGCAGCCGCAAAACCAGGGTTCACAGGGCGCGGTGAGGCCGAGCCTCACCGCACGGTAGGGCGGCACAGCCGCAAAAAGTGACGACGAGAGAAACCTTTCGGCGAAAAAGAGTCACACATTAGTTAAATATATGAAAACACGCACGTTTGGACGCGCCGGCTGGCAGGTTGGCGAAATCGGTTACGGGATGTGGGGCATGGGCGGCTGGACTGGTTCCGACGACGCGGAATCGCTGGCCTCGCTGCAATTTGCGGCGGATAACGGCGGCAATTTTTACGACACCGCCTGGGGCTACGGCGAAGGCCACAGCGAAGGTCTGTTGGGTCAATTAGTCCGCGCCAACCCCGACAAAAAGCTCTACACGGCCACTAAAATCCCGCCCAAAAATATGATTTGGCCGAGCCGCCGCGAGTTCACCTTAGACGACACTTTCCCGCCGGATTACATTGAGCAGCGCGTTCACGAAAGTCTTGCACACGCAGGACTTGACAGCTTCGATTTGATGCAGTTTCACGTCTGGGAAGACGCCTGGACGGACGACGAACGCTGGGCCGCGAAGATGGATGATTTGCGCCGGCAAGGTCTGTTCCACGCCGTCGGCATCAGCATCAACCGTTGGGAGCCGGAAAACGGCGTCCGCGCTGTGCGAAGCGGGCTAATTGACGCCGTGCAAGTAATTTACAACATCTTTGACCAAAACCCGGAAGACGAACTTTTCCCCGCTTGTGTGGAAAATAACGTCGCCGTCATCGCCCGCGTGCCGTTTGACGAAGGTACATTGTCGGGCGTCGTCACGCTGGACAGCACCTGGCCCGAAGGCGATTGGCGCAACCTCTATTTTGTGCCGGAAAACCTCAAAGCCAGCGTCGAACGCGCCGGGGCCGTCAAAGAAATTCTCCCCGCCGAAATGACGCAAGCCGAGGCCGCGCTGCGGTTTATCCTCAACTGCCCGGCGGTTTCCACCATTATCCCCGGAATGCGTAAACAGAGCCACGTCGCCGCCAACATTGCGGCCAGCGAAGCGGGGCCGCTGCCGGATGAATTACACGCCCGACTGCGCCCGCATCGTTGGGTCAGAAGGCCGACGAACTGGTCGTTTTGAGGCAGAAACGCGCACGTTAGTAAGCGTGTCCTGCGTAGAAGGAAGACACGCTTACTAACCTGCGCGTTTCTGCCTTGTTATTGCTCGTCGCGGGCGCAACGAAAGCCTAGATTGTTGAGGCCGCTGTCGTTAGTCATGGCTATTCTTGGCTGGCGTCCTGGCGGCGTTCGGCTAATAATTCGTCAACCAAATTGCGTTCGGCGGGAATATACTGGCGCACTAATTCTTGTGATTCTCGCACGGATTCGGCCAATGGCGGCAGCCGAATGGCGGCGGGAATCACCGTTCTGTTGTCTTTGGCCGGTTTACTATTTTCGTCAGTCATACCGTGATGATAGAACATAGCAAGCGAGAGAACAACGCTTCTGCAAAGCAGCTTAACGCGGCGAGTGTAATTGAAAATGCTTGAGTCACACTTTCAATTACACCCTAACGCAGCAAAGCCGCCGCGCTCCACAAAATGGGCGATTGGCCGTGCAGGTCTCCGGTTTTGCGTTTGCGGTCAAGGTAGTATTGGACGGTAAAGCCTTTGTTGGTGCCTTCGCAAACGTCCGTCACGTTGGCGTCCTGGTCTAGTTTGGCGACTAAACCGAGCCAGCCTTTGCGGGCCGCCGGGCC
>JAYVJN010000510.1:0-4492 GCA_043769325.1 Acidobacteriota bacterium | reverse complement strand
AGTGGTGCAAGTTGCCTATAACAACAACAACGCCGGCACTGCAACAACTACCCTGTTCGGCATTGACTTCTTGAATGATGCCCTGGTGCGTGTTGGTGGTGTTGACGGTAATCCGTCACCCAACCTGGGAGCGTTGACGACCATCGGTTCGCTTGGAGTTGTCACCGGTAGTCCGGCTGGCGGTTTTGACATTCAATCCGGCACGAACACTGCTTTTGCGGTATTGCGTGTCGGAGGGGTATCAAATCTTTACCGCATAAATCTGACCACCGGAGCAGCTACACTCGTTGGCGCAGTCGGCGGCGCGCCGTTTGTTGACGGTCTTTCTGTCTCAATGACGGCGGCCCCAGTGCCAACGCCTACGCCGACAGCCACCCCGACGGCTACGCCAACCGCCACGCCAACCCCGCCGCCGGGCGCGGGCGTGACGGTGATGTACACCGGGCCGGCCGTCGCCGTTCCCGATAACCTGCCGGCGGGCGTCAACATCATGTTGCCCGTCGCCGGCGCGGGGACGATTGCTGACATGAACTTCCGCTTTGACACGAGCGGCGCGTGCGATGCCACAGTGGGCAACGTCAACGCCGCGGCTGACCACACCTTTATCGGTGATTTGACCTTCCGGCTGACTTCTCCGGGCGGTACGACGGTAGCCTTCCAAGCGCGTCGTGGCGGCACCCGCGAGAATATATGTCTGGTCAATATCAATGATGAGGGGGCTTTCCCGAATGTCTCGACTTTGACGAGCGTGACAGGGATGCCACAATCGGGTGACTTCTCGCCGGAAACGACGGGAATGCTGTCCGGCTTTGACGGCCAGAACGCAAACGGGACGTGGGTCTTGAACGTCTCGGACAACGCGGGCATCGACACGGGTTCGATGCGGCGGTTTTCGTTGATATTCAACAGCGGCAACACGCCGGAGGAACTGATACCGGCGGGGCTTGGTGATAATACCGAAGTGCCACGCGCCGTTAAAGGCGAACCTGAAATCCAGGGCCGCCCGTCTGACTTCCAACAACAACGTTTGCTTGACAGCGAGAAGAAGCGGAAAAAAGGCGGAATTATCTCGCGTGTTTCCAGCCTCATTTTCGGAGAAACACCCGATGAGGCAATCAGTGCCACCCGATGGCGGGCCGAGTCGCTGGCTTTGCCGGTAGAGTTAATCAGCAATAATTTGAAGATTAACTCACGCAGGCGATAAACCTGGCGCAACCAAACCAAAAGCCGCAGACTCGAAATTTGAGTCTGCGGCTTTTTTACAGGGCTTTCCTATAAACATTCCTCCGTCATCGCGTAGCGATAGTTTGAGTTTAGCCGTGCCTTTTAAGGCACGGGAAGCGATAAACAGAGTTTTGTGTCGCGTCAGCGACAATTGAATCTCGCTAATTCAGTTGTCGCTGACGCGACAGGGACTGCTGTGACGCCTACGCCGTGCCTTAAAAGACACGGCTAAATTCAGTTAGTCGCTACGCGACAAAAATTAGTGTCAGACAAGCGTGTTTGGTTTTATCGAAAAGCCCTACTTTCTTACTTTGAATAAGCTCTGTATCGGAGTCTGTGTTTGACAATAGCCGATGCGACAGATACATTTCTTTTCTTTAAGCAGGGTATTATTTTCTATCTATTCTGAGGTATTTTTACGCATGAAAAAGGTTGGTATTCTCGTCGGACGCGAAATTACGTTCCCCGACGCCATTATCAAAAGCGTCAATGAACGCGGTAACGGTAAAGTTGTCGCCGAATATATTACGGTGGGGGGCGTGCGCCACGACCACACGCTACAATATGACCTCATCATTGACCGCATCTCACACGAAATCCCTTTCTATCGCGCCATGCTCAAACGCGCCGCGCTGGAAGGCACAATTGTCGTGAACAATCCGTTTTGGTGGTCGGCGGACGACAAATTCTTTAACTATTCGCTGGCCCATAAAGTGGGCATCGCTATTCCCCGAACCGTCCTTTTGCCGCAGCAGAATTACATTCCCGGCATCGTCAGCGAATCATTGCGCAACCTGGAGTTTCCCCTCGATTGGCAAGACATTGTGGATTACGTCGGCTTCCCCGCCATTCTCAAACCCTTTGACGGCGGCGGTTGGAAAAACGTCTCCAAAGTCCACAATATGGACGAATTGATGTATGAGTACAATCAATCGGGGACGCTCTGCATGACTTTGCAGGCGTGCGTCAACTTTGACCAATTCGTGCGTTGTTACGGCATCGGGCAAGAGAAAGTAAAAATCATGCCCTACGACCCGACGCAATCCTATCTTTCCGGCAAACAATACATTAACGACCCTAACTATTTGTCAACGGAATTGCACGAACGCATTACCAATGAAGTCCTGACGATTTGCCGGATGCTCGGTTACGACATCAACACGGTGGAGTTCGCCATCGAAAACGGCGTGCCTTACGCCATTGATTTTATGAACCCCGCGCCCGACGCGGAAGTGGCTTCGGTGGGCGAGGAATATCATAATTGGGTAGTCGGGGCCGTCACGGATTTCGTCTTTAAGCGGTTGGAACAACCTTACGAGGCCCCGCAATACCGTTGGGACGCCTTGTTGAACCCACCGGCGAAAACGAGTAAGGCGAAGAAAACATCTTCCCGTAAGTAATAGGCCAAAAATAAGTTGACCCACAATGCGGAAGCCCGCACGAAGTAAGGGCGTCAAATATGGCACACTTACGCGCGTGCGTGTTTACGCAAGATAGTTGATGGGTAAGGTTATTTTATTCGCGTTACTAAAGTTTAGGCAGCAACAGTTCGCTCTCTGCCCAGGGCTGAAATCGCAATAAAACGCAGTACGAAAGGAAACAAAAATTATGAGTGATTGGATGAGCCAGATTGGTGGCCTTCTGCAACAATACGGTGGTCAGTCGGGCGCGTTAGATAGCGCCCATGATGACTTTGACCAAGTGGCGCAACACGCTCCCAACTCATCCCTGGCGGATGGTTTGTCAGCGGCGTTTCGTTCTGACCAGACGCCGGCTTTCGGCGAGATGGTGGGCAATCTTTTCAATAACGGCAGTGGCGAACAAAAAGCCAGTTTGCTTAATACTTTAGCCCCGCTTGTCTTGTCGCAATTGACTGGCGGCGGCGGCGGCGGCAATAATCCGCTCGGCGCGCTCTTGGGCGGCGGCGGCGGCGGCGCGTTGGCAGCCCTTTTGGGCGGCGGCGGCGGCGGCGGCCTCGGTTCAATAATTTCCATGCTGGGCGGCGGCGGCAGCCCGCTTGGAGCGTTGTTGGGCGGTGGCGGCGGTGGTGGCCTGGCAAGTATCGTCAGCGCGTTAGCCAGCGGCCAGCAAGTCACCCCGGAAATGGCCGACCAAGTTTCGGGCGATGAAGTGCGCGCTTTGGCCGAACACGCCGAAAAGCAAGACCCTTCCGTCATTGACACTCTCAGCAATTTTTACGCAGAGCATCCGACGCTGGTGAAGTCACTCGGCGCGGTGGCCCTGACGATTGCGATTAACCAAATCGCTAACCGCAAATAAGGCTGGCGCAAATAAAAAAGCCGCGCTCAGAATTTCCTGAGCGCGGCTTTTGTATTTGCGCAAGACAAAGAACTCACCGGTTTACAGCTAGAGAATGTGCAATGGCGCCCGCTCTTTATCATGCACAATCTCAAACTGGAAAGAGTATAACTCAGCTATTTTTGGATTATTTTGTGTTCTTGGCCGGCGCATTCTTGCGTGAAAATTCTTTTCTGGTATTTGCCATCTGAAATTGGTTTTTCATTCTTCTTCCTGATTTTCGTCCGGTGCGCCGCGTTGCGCCAGCAAACGCTCGCCAATTCCTGAAAGTAACCAGACCGTCATGCCGGAGGCCGCCAAAGACCAACCTGCGGGCGTCCAAAACTCTTGTTCATAAGGCCACAGCAGAGCAAATAGAGTTGCGCCGAGTGCCAGCCGCATGGCTAGTTTGCGGGCAAAACCAAGATATTGCAGCCAACTGAGGCGGCTCAATTCGGCTTCTAAATAGGTTTCGTTACTGTTGAGACTGCTGTAATAATCAGTTTCGCGTTGGGCGAGACGGGCCAGGGCGTCGTCCGGGGCGAAGGCCGCCGCCGCGTTGTAGTGATGCAAGACGTGGGCCAACTGACCGCGTTGCAACCCGATTTCAGCCAAACCCGCCGCCGCGCGAAAGATGCGCGGGTCGTGTTCCAAAGCGCGGCGAAACATTTTTTCCGCACGCAGAGCGTCGCCAAACTCCAGAAAACTCTCGCCTACCCTCGCCAGCAGCAAGGCATCTGCGCCGCCGCGCCGCGCCGCCAAACGCAAAGCGGCCTGACCGCGTCGTAATAAGCCCTTATCCCGCGTGACACCGGCTTGCGAATGTAAAAAACGGGCAAACTCATAAAGCAACCAGGCGTCTTCGGGTAGCGCCACTAAAGCGCGGCGAAAAGCCTCGGCTGCCTCACGCAAACGCCCTAAGACATAGAGTTCATTGGCCGCGCGGCGCAGTAATTGACCACGCGCCGCG
>JAYVJN010000509.1:0-3799 GCA_043769325.1 Acidobacteriota bacterium | reverse complement strand
TACAATAGACAGGCCCGCCAATCGTGAGCGGCAAGTCTTGATAAATTCTCAGTATCCCGCCCGACGCCATTTGCCCCCTGAGTTTTTCCAACCGGAAACATAACCAATACACACTGGAAAGGTCTCTTTATGAAACAACATTTTTTCTTTCGCCGGACGGCAATGTGGGCATTGACGCTTTTGGCGTGCGGCGCGGTCTCCGTCTCGGCGCAGTATAATGCTCCCGGCAACGTGCCGCCGGCAGATTGGATTGAGTTTAAGGATACGGCTGAAGGGTTTAAGGCATTCTTCCCGACGCGCCCGCAAGAAAAGGTTGACAAATTCACGCTCGGCAAAGGCGGGGCCTCGTTGACGCGCCATTTTTACGCCGCAAGCGGGCGCGACGCGACTAAAGGCGAGACTTATATGGTTGGTTCGGTGACGCTGCCCGTTGCCGCGCCCGCCAATGGCACGGCGGTTATTACACGCGCCGTCTATGAAAAACTGATGGCGAAACTGAAAGATTCCTTTGAGAATTCGATGCAAGCCGGCGGCGAATCAGGCTGTTATCTGGGCAGCCCGCAGGACGTTTTCGCGGGCGCGCACCGGGGCCGCGAGTATCAACTCGAAGGCCGCACCTGCCCCAAAGCCTCGGTGCGTATGTACGCCACCGCCCGCCGCTTCTTTGTCGTCGCCACCGTCGGCGCCACGGACAACGCTTTTCTCCGCGCCTTCTCCATCCTCGACGGCGGCGAACGCCTTATCATCGAATAGGGGTTGGGGGTTAGGGATTGGGGGCTGGGAGTGCGCGCTTTCGGTTGACAAACAGATGCTTAACGGCGGGGGCAAGCCGCCCTAGCGCAACCTTCAAAGAAACCCGTACTCGCTTCGACCTTTGACCTTGAAGCCAGGAAGCCAGTAGGCAGTAAGCAGTAGAAAAAGACAGATGTTGCTACTGGCGAAGCGCGCCGGAAAGCCTTAGGCGCAGACTTCGGCGGCGGCGGCGGTTCGCGCCTGTGTCAGCGCAACGTGGCCTTTTACTGCCTGCTGCCTGCTGCCGCGTTGCGGCCTTAACAATGAAATTTGTAGTTTATTCACGGCAATTGCCGGTTTCGGCCCCTTTCCGGTGGGACTTTTTGACTGGTGTTAGTTGGTTATGCCGATTTTTCAATTGTAGGCTGAGGTTTTGGTGTGACAGCCCCAACAGTTGCGCCGCTTTGGTGACGCTGCCATTGGTTTGGCGCAAGGCGCGGGCAATGTGGCGAGCCTCAAACTCATTAACGGCGGTGGGCAACGAAAAGTCCGCGCCGATTTCCGGTTCCGGCGCACTTGAGCGTTGCGGTGACACAGGCACAACGGGCAAATTGATAATGATGTCGCGTGAGTTATGGTCTAACTTTTGCGACAGTTCCCGCAGCCGCCTTTGCACCGAGAGGCGCGGCGAACGGCCCAGCAATTCCTCGGCGCGATGATAGACTTCGGCGAATTCCAGGTGCGGCAATTCGCCCTGCAATTCTTCCAGCCAAGCCAGCAAAGCCGCGCCCGCGCCGCCCTTGTCGCCAGCCCGCTCCGCCATTGTAGCCGCACTCTCAAAAGCGCAACGCGCCCGCAAAGCAGACCTGCGCCGCGCGTATATCGTCCCCAAAGTCGTCAAAGATTCCGCCAACAACGCGGCCTCGTCGCCCGCGCGCAGCAACTCCACCGAAGCCAACGCCGCTTGTTCCGCCAATCCTAAACGGCCTTCTGCCAGATAAACCTGCGCTTTGGTGTCGTAAGTCGAAGCGGCGCGGCATTTTTCTTCAGCCGCTAAATAAATCGCCAAAGCCTCGTCTATGCAACAATGCGCCTCATCAAACCGGCCTAACCTACACAAAACATAGCCGATGTTGTTAGCTACGGCGGCGCGCGATAAGGAGTTTCCGGCGCGTTCGTAATAGAAACCGGCCTTTTCGTAATTCTCCAACGCCAAATGAAAGTATTTTTCGAGCGATTCCTCTTCGGCCACCCGTTTCTGCGCCAAAGCGCGGTGAAAATATAAATTGCCGCGCAGCACATCACTGTCGAGGGCGGCGATTAAGTATTCGGCTTGCTTTAACAAACGTTCGGCATAGCGGTAGTTATGGGAAAAAGTTTCGACGAGGGCTAAACCATGGGTTAACTTCCATTCCGTAGCCGGCCACAAATCCAGCGCGTGTTCCAAAGCGTCGTCGTAAATAATGCGCGCCTCTTCAAACGCGCCGGCCCGCCAATAACAGACGCCCAATTCGCACTGCGCCCGCCCCCATTTATCTCTCTCGCCCAACTTCTTGAATAACGCCGCGCTCTCGGAAAGCAAGTCTTTCGCCTGTTCCTGCGCGTTTGCGCTTTGCCGCGCACTGCCCAGCCAACCCGTTAAAGCGCCGACGATAAGCAGAATCTGCGCTTGCTCCGGCATCGTGTAAGGCGATACGTCGGGCCGGACGCCGACGCCTTGCCACAACCCGCCGAGGGCTTCGGCGGCGGCCTGATAGTCGCCTGTTTCCAGTAATTTCTGCGCTTTCATGCACGACGGCGCGGTTTCCGGCGCGCCGTCAGCCGCCGGCGCGCAAATTTTATTTTGTGGAGTTAATTCGATTGCCATTTTTTGCCTCTTTCTTGGGAATTACCGCGTTTTTTGCACCAAGCGCGGGTTAGTACTGCCAACAGTCATACACCAGGTTCACACGCAACAGGTCAGTACCGGAAGCGGTAGCGACGGGTCGCTACTTATTTAACTTGCCGCTCACGGTTTACCCCGTCGCTACCGCTTGCGGGTACTGACCTATCCTCCGTCGCTATTATTTTGCGGGTACTGACCACTTAGTAATGGTGAAGAAATAACCTTACCCATCGTTAAGAGGCGGTCTCTGACCGCCGGTAATCGTGGCGGCAACGGCGGTCAGAGACCGCCTCTTAACGGGTAAGGTTATTTTAAACTTATTCCTTACGACAAATGTTCAAATTTATGACCACTCGCAGTATAAACTAACGCTCTTTGACGAAGCAATTACCCGCAACGTTTGTAGCGGGTTGCATTGAACAATGTTTTTTTGCAGACTTAGAGTGTTAGCAGGCGTTTAAGGGCCGGAAATTTCTCCGGCCTCGCGCACCGCATTTACCTCTAAGGAACAAAAACAGATGAAAAACATCACCCGTAAACTAGCCGCCGGCCTCTTTGTCTTATCGTTAGCAGCCGCCACCATGCGCGCCGGAGATATAGGCATTCCCCCCAGGCGTCCGGTGCAAATCCAGCCGTTTGTTACAGTTGACGCGAGCCGCAGCAATGCGCAGCAAAGCAGTGAAAACAGTTATTTGGGGCAACTTTGGCCGAGCCTGGCGCAAGCGTTAGTGGCCCTGTTCTAAGCCGCTCCCGACCTGCGCGGTAAATCTTTTTTAAGTCGAACCAGACGCGGGCAAATTAGCTAAAGATGCCGCAATCAAGCTTGCTGCGCTAATCGGCGGGCAAGACTTGTTGCGGGTACAAATACTTCCCAGCAAGCCAAACAGCCAATTCTTGCGGAGATATTAGTCGGCTAAACGCTTTAAGGATAACATCTTTCCGGCGCAACACAAAGCCAGCGCAAATGTCCTTGCGTCACTTTCAGGGTTTCGTTGTAATGGTAAATTAGTATCAGTTGAAGGTGAGGGTTTATACTGTCGCGCATAGCAACCACAGATGAACACAGATTTGCGTTTTTGGCCTTTAGGAATAAGTTTTAAATAACCTTACCCGTTAAGAGGCGGTCTCTGACCGCCGGTACTCGTGGCAGCGGCGGCGGTCAGAGACCGCCTCTTAACGATG
>JAYVJN010000508.1:0-3652 GCA_043769325.1 Acidobacteriota bacterium | reverse complement strand
ACACCACCAATACCACAAACGCCCTGACAGCGTCGGGCGCGGAGTTGTGCTAGAATGCGCGGCGTTCACATTATCATCCGAAAGGTTTACGGCTTGTTTCATCTTATGTTGGTTCAAAGTTCAAAGTTCAAAGTTCAAGGTTCAAGGTTCAAGGTTCAAGGTTCCAACTTTGCGCCTTTGCGCCTTTGTGTGATTCTGTTGTTTTGCGCGTTTTCCGTGTGGGCGAAAACCGCGCCGCTTAAATCGCCGCAAGACGTACTGGGTTTTAAGCCCGGCACGGAGCGTAAAATGGCCGGTTGGCAACAGATAAGCGATTATTTCGCGCAACTTGACCAGGCCAGTGAGCGCGTGCAGCTACAAAACATCGGCGACAGCACTTTGGGCCGGAAGATGTTTGTGGCCTTCATCAGCGCGGCAGAGAATATACGCGATTTGGCGAAATACCAAGCCATCCAACGCCAACTCGCCGACCCGCGACTCGTGGCTGATAATGCCGCCCGCGACAAACTGCTGCGCGAAGGCAAAACCATCGTGGCGATTTCCTGCTCCATTCACTCTACGGAAATCGTCGCTTCACAGATGTCCCTGCAATTGGCTTATGAATTAGCCAACGCAAACGACCCCGAAACTGAGGAAATCTTACGCAACACGATACTTATACTCATTCCTTCGCCCAATCCCGACGGCATAGACATCGTTAAAAACTGGTACGACAAAACGCTCGGCACGCCGTTTGAAGGCAGCGACCCGCCGGAACTTTACAACCATTACGCGGGCCACGATAACAACCGCGATTGGTTCATGTTGAACCTCAAAGAGACAAAAAATGTGACGCGGCTTTTTTGGCGTGAATGGTATCCGCAAATCGTTTACGACGTGCATCAGATGGGCCGCGACGGAGCGCGTTTTTGCTTGCCGCCTTTCCATGAACCGGCCTATCCGGGCATCCCGCCGCTCATTGTGCGCGAGACCGGTTTACTCGGTTATGAAATGGTGGCGGCTCTGCAACGCGATAACTTCAAAGGAGTTGTCACTAACGCCATGTTTGATATGTGGTGGCACGGCGGTTTCCGTAGCGCACCCTATTTTCACAATTCCATCGGCATACTGTCCGAAGCCGCCAGCGCGAAACTGATGACTTCGTTTTACGTCAAAGACGACGCGCTGGGAAAAGCTAAGTCACGCGGCATGAATTCCGCGCTTGAACGCTCTGCCAATTTCCCTGACCCCTGGCCTGGCGGTAATTGGTCGCCGCGCGACATAATGGGCCTGGAAATGACTGCGGCCCGCGCTTTGCTGTTGCGGGCGGCGCGTTATCGCCACCAATATCTCAGCAATTTTTACGAATTGGGCAGTTATAATGTCCGCGAAAAAGGCTCCGACCCGCGCCATCCGCTGGCCTATTTTATTCAACCGGACCAGGGCCGGGAAGAGGAAATCGCCAAGTTCATTGGTTTGCTTATCGAACAAGGCGTGGAAGTATATCGCGCCGACAAGGAGTTTCACCCGCGCTTAACCCTGCCCATTCACGACCATGTAGAAACTCCGGCGGGCAGCTATTTGGTTTATCTGCAACAACCGCAGAGGTACAACGTGCAGGCGTTATTCGAGTTACAGGAATATCCCAACCGCGTCAATGCTAATGGTGAAGCCGAACGCCCCTACGATGTGGCCGGTTGGACGCTGCCAAACATGATGGGCCTCGAATACTACGGCGTGACGGAATTGCGCGAAAAGCCCGCCGAAATGCGCCTGACCTTGCTCACAGACCCCGCGCAAGTCCGTCAAGACTTTCATTTGCCGCCCGCTAACGGCAAGCATTCGCCGCTTGCCAGCCCTTTGCGCGGCGTCAATGTGCGCATCGGTTTGTACCGCAGTTGGACGGCTTCAATGGATGAGGGCTGGACGCGCTTCATGCTCGACACCTTCAACACGCCCTACACCTTGCTGCGCGACGCCAACATCCGCGCCGGGGCCTTGCGCGAACGCTTTGACGCGATAATTTTGCCCTCCATGCGCGCCAAAGAAATCATCGAGGGCAATAAATCAACCGATTATCCGGCAGAATACGCGGGCGGCATCACGGCGGCGGGCGTGGAAAATCTGCGCCAATTTGTAAACCAGGGCGGCACACTCATTGTCTGGGACGCCTCGGCAGGTTTCGCCATTGAGCAATTCAAGCTGCCTTTACGCGAGACTGTGGCCGGCGTGCCTTCGTCGAAATTCTATTGCCCGGGTTCAATTCTGCGCGTCAATCTACAAGGTGATTTAACCAAACTCGCGCTGGCAGCCTCGCCCGCAAACGGCGGACGCGCCGGACAGATGGACGTTTATTTTGTCAATAGCACCGCATTTGAGGCTACTGAACCCGATAAGGTGCGTGTTTTGGCAACTTACGATAACAAAGAAAACGTGCTGCATTCCGGCTGGCTACGCGGGGCCGAATACGTCGCCGACAAAATCGCGCTCGCCGAAGTCCCGCAAGGGCAAGGCAAAGTCGTCCTTTTCGGCTTTCGCCCACAACATCGAGGGCAAATGTGGGGAACCTTTCCGCTCATTTTTCACACGCTCAAAGGAGCCGCCGCCAAGCCGTAAACTTCGGGAACGCACGCATCACAGCGGCACGCCAGGATGCGTGCGCTCCCACCTGCTAACTTTTTCCCTCTCAGTCCGTCTTAAAAAAAGTGACGAACCTTTTGCGCCGGATGCGGCATCGAAAGGGCCGGCGACGATTGAGCGCAACAGTTGGGAAAGGTTAAATCTGATGAAAAAGTTAGCAGTTTGGTTAGTTGTAACGGCTTTGTGTGGATTGGGCGTGTCAGTGGCGGCGCAATCGCAGGGTGCGCGAACCCGTCCACGTCGCGCGGGCGATGGGACGGCGCAAACCCCGACGCAACAGCAAACTCCTGTTACGGTTGATGATACGGCTACTGACAAGACCCCCGCCGAACGCGAACCAGGCCGTCGCCCACCAACCTTGGGCGGCGTCAACAATCCTGGTGGACGCCCTCTGCCAACGCCCGGCGCGGCGGTAAAAACCGGGCCGGAAGAGGTGGACGATGACGAAATCGTCCGTGTCAGCACCACTCTTGTCACCGTTCCCGTCAGCGTGCTAGACCGCGACGGCAAATACATCCCCAATCTGCGCCAGCGCGATTTCCAACTCTTTGAAGATAACCAACCGCAAGAAGTGGCTTATTTTACTTCGGTTGAAGCCCCGTTCACCGTCGCGTTGGTATTGGACACAAGCGGTTCAACGCAGTCCCGCATCGGCGAGATACAAGAAGCCGCCATCGCTTTCGTCAACCAATTACGCGCCGACGACAAGGTCATGGTGGTTTCGTTCGACGATAAAATCCGCGTTTTGTGTGAACCAACCAATAACCGCTACACGCTGCGCGACGCCATCCGCCAAGCCCAACCAGGCGAAGGCACGAAACTCTACGACGCCATTGATTATGTGATGAACGTGCGTTTTCACCGCATCCAGGGCCGCAAAGCCATTGTGCTCTTCACCGACGGCGTGGACACCACCAGCAAACGCGCCAGTTACCAAAGCACTCTGCAAGACGCCGAAGAGTTGGACGCGCTGATTTATCCCGTGCAATATGACACTTTCGTCGCCACTACCGGCGGCGGCATGGGCGGCGGG
>JAYVJN010000507.1:0-3382 GCA_043769325.1 Acidobacteriota bacterium | reverse complement strand
CCGGCGAAAATAAATACAACGCCATCCTCGGCGGCGGGCCGTCGTACATTGTGCACCCGTCGGATTTGGCTCCCGTGCTGGTCGCTTTGGGGGCCAGCGTCAATATAACCGGCCCGGCGGGGCCGCGCGTCGTGCCTCTGGGGAAATTCTTCACGTTGCCGCGCGACGGGCGTATCCAACGCGAAAACGTGCTGCGCGATGACGAAATCATCACGGAAATCAGTGTCCCGCCTTCAACCATCGCCGGGCATTCAACTTACCTGAAATTCAAGGAACGCGCCTCGCTTGATTTCGCGCTTTCCTCAGTGGCGGCGGCGTTGGAAATGAAAGGCGGCGTGGTCAAACAAGCCCGCCTCGTTTTGGGAGGCGTCGCGCCGATTCCCTGGCGCGCCGGCAAAGCCGAAGCCTATTTGGTTGGCAAAACACTCACCCCTGAAGTGTTGGAAGAAGCGGCGAATTTAGCCCTTAGCGGCGCGAAACCCTTGGCGAAAAACGGCTATAAAGTGCCGCTCACGAAAACCTTGGTGCGGCGCGCCCTGGCAACCGCGGGGGCGATTTAGGAGTCACAATGAAACTAAAGGTGATTGTTCACGAAGATGAAGAAGGCGGTTATTGGGCTGAGGTTCCGGCCATTCCCGGATGCGCCACGCAAGGCGACACTTTTGCAGAACTTTTGACCAATCTATACGAAGCTATTGAGGGTTGTTATGAACACAGAAACTAAACCATCCAATGAAACCGCTTTCGCTTCCTTTCAAAGTCGTTTTTGCGGCGGGTTGCGCTCAAAGAAGTTTTTCATGCGCGACCAACTGGCGACGGAGGCCGAAGATTATCTCGACGCCAGTAACCATTGCTGGTGTTTTCGCACACAGCAAGTAATCGGGCCGGATGGCAATAGTGTGAATCCGCAAAACTGCACGGCAGAGCGCGGCTGCTTTGAATCATCAATTTGACGTGAATCCTAAACCGCGATGAGTTTGATAACGACATTGAAACAGCGTAATTTGGCAAAAGAATTAGCCACAGAGTTCACCGAGAACACAGAGAGTAATTGATTGCGTTTTTGTACTCTCTGCGAACGCTGTGTCCTCTGTGGCAAAGTTCTGTTCCGGCCAGATACTATTTGTTAATGTCGTTATCAAAGTAAGCGAAAATTCTTATCACGATTTACGATTCACGGTTTACTTTTTTATGAGCCAAACTATTCTTATCACAGGTAGTTCTACGGGTATTGGCCGGGCGGCGGCAATATATTTCCAGCAACAGGGCTGGAACGTCGCGGCCACGATGCGGACACCGGAAAAGGCGGGCGAGTGGGCGCAAGGGATGTTTCTGACGCGCCTGGATGTAACCGACGCGGGCTCAATTCGCCAAGCCATCGCTGCCACCCGCGAGAAATTCGGACGCATTGACGCCGTCTGTAACAACGCGGGCTATGGACTCGTTGGGCCTTTTGAAGCCTCGACGCCAGAGCAAGTCGAACGCCAATTCGCCACCAATGTTTTCGGCCTTATGAACGTCGTGCGCGAGATTTTACCGGTCTTTCGGGAGCAAAACGGCGGCGTGATAATCAACGTGGCATCCGTCGGCGGGCGCATCACGTTCCCGCTTTACAGCCTTTATCACGGCACTAAATGGGCCGTCGAAGGCTTTTCCGAGGGGCTCCATTACGAGTTGAAACAGTTCAATATCCGCGTCAAAATCGTCGAGCCGGGGCCGATTAAAACCGATTTCTACGACCGTTCAATGGAAGTAATGACGAAGCCCGGCCTGACGGTTTACGACAATTACGTCAAGAATGCTATGCCGGGTATGGACAAAGCCGGCGCGACTGCGCCGGGGCCGGAAGTAGTGGCGAAAGTTATCTATCGCGCCGCCACGGACGGCAGCGGGCGCATACGGTATGCGGCAAACGGGGCGATGCTATTACTGGCACGCCGTTTATTGCCGGATTGGGCTTTTCATCGTATGGTTAAAATGGCTTTGGGAGTGAAATAATGAACAAGATTAGCTCTTTACTATTGGCCTTAATCACATTGGGTCTTATATTTACGCAAACTTCGCGGCAAGCCGTAAATGAGAATCGGACGCCGCTCACAGGAGATTACGTCGAAGCGCGGACGGCCAGCGTTTTCGCCGGCGCGTGTCATTACAATGGCGAACGACAGACTGCGGGACGCGAAGCCGTTATGTCTTGGAATTTTACCGCCGGAGTTTGGCGCGGCGTGGATTTAAGCAACACCCGCGCCGTTGCCGTCGTAGGCGCGGACGCAAATTTGGCTGACGCTGACGCCATGCGACAAACTGAACTTGTGCTTGATGTTACTACGGACGCGCAAGCCGCCGCCGTTGAGGAAGCCTTGACGGAAAGTTACGGACACAGCTTGGGGCGCATCGTGAAAGTCCGTCGCGCAGTGGTTGGGTTTCAACATGACAAAGACGGTGCTTACCGCGTAACGACGGGTATTGCGCGTCTGGAAGTAGCACCGATGCCTGACCAAGAGTGCTGCAAGATGCCGCAACTCATTTGGTATCAGCCCTTGACGAACCTGGAAAACCGCCGCGTCGGATTCACTAAACAAGCCTCCTACGCGGGCGGGGCCGCCGGCGCGGAATGGCAACGCGCTAACGAAAACAGCGCGTTCTACGGCAGATTCGCTTTTTAAGCAGGTGAGCAAAAGGATTCAGGTTTATTGAACTCTCAAAGCTATCGCAACGTAAGCATTTAACTTTGAACCACTCGTTTGCTTAGAGTAACGAAGTCTTTCGTCGCGGTTTGCGATTCGCGTCCGGCGTGAATTTCGGCCAGCAGCTTTTCGGTTTCCATGACGAACGCTTCCACAATGTCCGCGCCGGCGACTTTCCGCATAGGGACGCCGTTTTTGAAAATCATCCCGACGTTGCGGCCAAAAGTGACGCCGAGTTGCGAATGGTGCGCTTCGCCGGGGCCGTTGACGGCGCAACCCATGATGGACAACTGCAAAGGTTCGACGACATGGGCCAGGCGGCGTTCCACTTCGGTGACGATTTCGACAAAGTTGTCCACATCCAGCCGCCCGCACGTCGGACAGGCCACTACGGTCACACCGCGTTTGCGTAAGTCCAGCGAACGCAGTATTTCCCAACCCACGCGGACTTCCTCATGCGGTTCGGCAGAGAGCGAGACGCGAATTGTGTCGCCGATGCCTTCGTGGAGCAAAATTCCCAAGCCAATGGACGATTTAATTGTTCCGCCAAAAGGCGTTCCGGCTTCGGTTACGCCGAGATGAAACGGATAATCAACCTTTTGCGCCAACAAACGATAAGCGGCGACAGTGCGGTGCACGTCTGAGGCTTTGAGCGAAATGATGATGTCGTCGAAGTTCAAATCTTCGAGAATATG
>JAYVJN010000506.1:0-8616 GCA_043769325.1 Acidobacteriota bacterium | reverse complement strand
ATTAAGTGGTCTCATGCCAGGATAGTACCAAAAGCGCAAAAACACTAAAAGCTAAAGTGTTGATTTACTGTACTTCCGGCTTCATCGAGAATTGCTGAGGCTTTAGCCGAATTTATGAAAATTATGGTGGGCCGCCGATGAGCTTTAGCTAAAGCAAAAAGGCGATTTGTTTTTTCTTTAGATTTGGCTAAAGCCAGCTTGTTGCTAGACTTAGCCCCACTAGCTGAAGCTAGTGGCAATTTATCAAACCTTATTCCGCATAATGTCTATTATTGCAGCTTTCGGTTCTTACAGCGACATACACCCGTATATCCCAATTGCCTTGGAGTTACAGGCGTGCGGGCATACGCCGCCGGCCAACGAATTCGCGCCGAAAATGGTCGCATTACCGTGCGCGACGCAATTGAGAAAGTTCTTGCGGATAACTCTTTTTCGCGCTAAACTTGGAACGCTCAATAGTTTTCGGCGTGTAAACACGAGGCGTTATGAATAAGAAAATAGCTTTGGCTTTTGTTTGGTTAGCGTTGTCCTGTCTATTTATTACCGCGCAGACTCCGGTTAAAGAGCCAACGGGCGAAATCGCGGGCCGCGTCATGGCGGGCGAGAAGCCTTTGGCCGGCGTGCGGGTAATGCTGGGGTTGGGCAGTAACTGGGACTGGAAAAACGCGCAACGCGCCGTTACCGACCAGGACGGCAACTATCGTTTCAGCAAAATCGCCGCCGGCGCTTACACCGTTATCCCGCACGCGCCCGCTTATGTCTTGCCCTTGCAAGGCAAATATGGCGAAAAGGGCAAAGCCGTGACGCTCAAAGACGGTGAGACGGTGGAGAGTTTTGACTTCAAACTGGTGCGCGGCGGCGTTATCACGGGCCGCGTCAGCGACTCGGCCAACAAGCCCGTGATGGAACAACAAGTGCGCCTGGAACTGGTGGGCGAGGCCAATTCGCCGCGCACAGACCCCTGGCGCGGCGGCAATTGGGACAAGTTTCGCACCAATGACCAGGGCGTCTATCGCATTTACGGACTGCCGCCGGGCCGTTATTTGGTCAGTTTCGGCGCGGATAAAAATGACCGCGACATGGACTTTGGCGGCGCGAAGGGCGGTTATTTCGAGCGCACTTTTTACCCTGGCGTCAAAGACAAAAACGAGGCCAAAGTTGTCGAACTGGGCGAAGGCGCGGAAGCGTCGGGCGTGGACATCAAACTTGGCGAACGCTCCAAAACTTTCACCATCAGCGGGCGCGTGGTGGATACCGCGACCAATAAACCCGCGCCGCGCCTGGCGATAAGTTACAGCAAATTAAGCGACGATAAACGCATCATGTCATATGGGTCGGACGAACGCTCCGACCCGCAAGGCCAGTTCAAACTGGAAGGCATCAAGCCCGGGCGTTACGCGGTTTTCGTGGCTTTTTGGAGCAACCAGGAGACGGAGGAACGCACCGGCGAGGCCATTGAAGTGGAAGTCACTGACAGCGACGTGGCGGATGTGGAATTAAAAGTCACGCGCGGGGCCAGCGTTAGTGGCGCGATGGTCTTGGAAGGCGTCACTGACCCGGTGCTTCAGGCCAAATTCGCCAAGTTTCGTTTCAGCGTCTCAGCCAGCGTCAAAGACCAGCTTTCCGCGCCTTCTTACAAGCAGGTGTCGCCGGGGCCGGACGGTTCTTTCCGCGCCGTCGGGTTGGGGGCCGGGCGCGCGCAATTTTACCTCGGTGAGTATCCCCGCCCGCGCGGGTTTAGATTGGCGCGGGTGGAAAAGGACGGCGCGGCGGTGGTTGGCGAAGGCTTGGAAATCAAAGCGGGCGAAGATGTTACCGGCGTGCGCGTGGTTTACCAATACAGCACGGGACTGGTGCGCGGGCGCGTGGAAGTAACCAACGGGCAACTGACGGAAGGAATGCGGCTGGTCATCACGGCGCGGCGCGTTGATTCGCCAAGCGCGGAAGAACTCTATGCCGACTCGCCCGACGCCCGCAACAATTTCGTCATTGACGGACTTGGCACCGGCGAATACGAAATCATATTGCGGCTCATTGATAAACCCAATGTCTATGATTATAAAGAGCTTCCGGTGCGCGAACGGAAGCGCGTCAAAGTGACTGACGGCGCGGAAACCGAAGTCAACCTGACGCTTGACCTGAACAAAAGCGTAGAAGGAGGCAAGCCGTGAAAACAGTAAACAGTGGGCAGTGGGCAGGGGGCAGTAGCTTAGGACGCTGCGGCTTGTCGGCAAGTTATCGCCACAGACAAAACGGCGGCGAATCTTTCAGGGTAGCGCAACACGGCTTTGCTGCCTACTGCCACTTTGCGGCCCTGTTTTTCTGCCTGCTCATTTGGGCCTCTGTTATTGCGGCTCAAACTGCCGCACCGATTGCCGCGCCCAGCCCCACACCGACGCCACCTTTGCGCACGGGTTCTATCAAAGGGCGCGTGTTGGACGACGCCGGAAAGCCATTGCCGGACGTAACGGTTTACGCGGATACAACCGGAACCACCGAGTATGACGGGAAATCCGCCGTGACCGACGCCAAAGGCCGCTTCGAGTTGAAAAACCTCATCGCGGGTGCTTATACCCTTGACACTTACTCTTCCATCTACATCGTGCCGCCCGCCGAAAGCCGAACAGCCGACGGCACTTTGATAACCTACCAATTGGGCGACAACGTAACTTTACGTTTGGTCAAAGGCGGCGTTATCACGGGCCGCGTGACTGACGCCGGCGGCCAACCGCAAGTGGATATAACAGCGCAAGCCATAAGGTTGCGCGACCCCGACGAGTCGCTGGCGCGCTTCCTGAAAGAGAACCAAAACCATACCGCCGCCACTGATGATCGGGGCGTTTACCGTCTTTACGGCCTTTTACCGGGCCGTTACATCATCCGCGCCGGCGGCGGCAACGCCGGTTTCTCCAATGCGGCTTACGGGGCTTATGAAGGCGAGTCGGCGACCTATTTCCCCTCAGACACGCGCGACACCGCCACCGTCGTCACCGTCCAAAGCGGCGAAGAAGTGGCGGCGATTGACATCCGCCACCGCGCCGCGCCAGGCCGCATCGTGAGCGGCCTGGTCAAAGGAATGCCGAGTTCATATGGCAATTTAAGCCTCAAGGATGTGCGCCACTTTACCAGCGAAGCCGATACCTTTTTGCAAGGCGCAAGCGAAGGCCAGCAGAACTTTTCTTTTGCGGGTTTGCCCGACGGCGAATATCTGTTGACGGGCCAGGCATATGACCAGAATCGCAAGGAAAGCGTGGCCGGCACTTTGCGCGTGGCGGTTAAAGGCGCGGACGTGACCGGCCTGGAGTTGAAACTGGCCCCGCTTGCTTCCATCGCGGGAAAGGTGACGTTGACCCAGGAAGCCAACCCGCCCTGCGCCAACCAACGCGAGGCCGGTTTGCCGGAAATGCTGGCGCGTGTCCGTCGTGAACGCTTTAACCTGGAAAAAGAGTTGCCCATTGAGCCTTTTACTTCCGGCAGCGGCGCGCCCGACGCCGGCGGCGAGTTTAAGGTGCGTTCTTTGGCCGGCGGCGCGTACCGTCTGCGCCTGAAATTGCCCACCGAGGATTGGTATCTGCGTTCACTGGGCCGCTCCGAAAAGCCCGCCGCGCCCAACGCCAAAGCCCCGCCCGTCAACGCTATACCGGAACTGATAACGCTCGCCGCCGGCCAACAACTGACGGGCCTGGCCGTAAACCTCTCCACCGGGGCCGCCGGTTTGCGCGGGCGCGTCGTGCCCGCGCAGGAAGGGGCCGCGCTGCCGCGTCTGCGCGTTCACCTCGTCCCCGCCGAACGCGAAAAGGCCGACAACACGCTCTTTTACCAGGAAGCAACCCTCGCCGCCGATGGCACGTTCGCCTTCACGAATCTCGCGCCAGGCCGTTATTTGTTGTTGGCGCGACAGATGCCCGCCGAGACGGACGAATCCGAACTGCGCCCCGTCGCCTGGGACGCCAAACTCCGCGCCCAACTGCGCCGCGACGCCGAAACGCTCAACGCCGCGCTCGAACTCAAACCCTGTCAACGCGCCGCTGACTACGAACTACGGTTCACAACGAAGGGAATCGGGGGTTAGGGATTGGGGCGCGGTGGCCTGTTTATTCGTTGCCGGCTTCGTTTACCAATTCTTCAAACTTGGGCAAGAGGTCTGCGGCGTATTGGCGCAGGTAAGCGCGGATGCGCGCCACATCAGCGCCGGCCTTGACCAGTTCCACGACATCCAGCATATCCTTGCGACGTTTAGCGATGAGTTTCATGTAAATGAGCGTCTCAATGGGAACTATCGCCAGGCCCTCGCTCACGGGCGGATGGTTGAGAACCTCTTCCAGTTGCGCCCCCAACGCGACGGGCGACAGGTAATCTATGCGGATACCGTCAACCTCGATAGGCACGCCGGCCTTGAACGCGACCAACAAGCCCTGATGCTCGAAAGCCTCTTCCCCGACCAGAAAATCCACATCCGCAGTGGCGCGAACGTAGCCGTGCGCCCCCACCGCCAAGCCGCCGGCCAACGCATGACGGATGCCCAGATGCGTTAATTGCGCGGCGGTTTTCAACGCGGCCTCACGCACTTTGGGCGCGACAAACTCAAATGTATCCTTAATATCCATAAGATTTACCCGCCGGCGCGGAGTTTGCGCATAAGAGATTTGCATGGCGACAAAGTATAGAACGGCCTGACCTTTAGCACAACGCGCCGCCCTAACCCAACGTTGCTTTCCTCAGCCTCATAGCAAGCCTTGAGCAGTGTTTGGTATTTCTCATCGCTTGGCTCACGCCAATCAAGGTGGGCGAATTGGGCGAGCATGGCGGGTGGTTGGCAGTCGGCGAGCAGGAGCGGGATGAAACGGCGGTTTTTATTGGCGGGGTCGCGGAACAGCAGTGTGTGGCGTTCAAGCGACACCCAATCGGAGGCGAAGGCGTGGGGCGACATGAAGAGCAGCAGCACGCGCGAACGCTCCAAGCCTTGCTCGATTTGCAGCCCAATCATATCGCCGGGCCGGATAACCCATTCATCCAGCCACACCCGCAGCCCGTCGGAGCGCAGGCGTTCGGCCAGGGCGCGCACCGCCGGTTTGTCGTGGGAACTGTGGCTGAGAAAAACGTCGTAGTTGAATTCTTGGTTCATTATGAGTCTCGCAGAGTCAACAGATAAATTTAGCCGCAGATTGACGCAGATAAGCGCAGATTTCTTTGGCTTATCCGCGTCAATCCGCGTTCATCTGCGGTTACATTATTTCTTTGCATAAATCCTAAGTTTTCCAAAACAGCGTGGGCATTATACATGGGAGGAAGAGGTATAGCCACAAAAAACGCAAGCAACACCAAAAAGAGGCAGCGTGTTCAAAAGGGGTGAAAAAAGTTGTTGTAGTTTGTCAACAATTAGCTGCCGTCACTTGAAGTAAACTATTAAGTGACGCACTATATTGTTGTCCAAACATAATCATCTACGATATATTGACAAATGGGGTTGACAAGGGCTGGCAAAGGCGTTATATTCCGCCTCGCCTTGCGGCACAATCGAAGCAGTTTCCCCCGAACTTGAATTCGTTCCGCTTTTCGCAACAACAGAACACAGCCGACGTGATGTAAATACTCTTGGCGCAGTCAAGCCAGGAGCGGGCGTTTTAGTCTCTGCGGTAAAGAGGCGCGAGGCAATATTGAGCAGATTGGGTAGCACCGCCATTCGACGCGCCGGCGTTTCGCTGTTAAAATTGCGTTGAATCTAAGACAAGCGTAAACGCGGCGCCAACACCCCCGTTACCTGTTTGAGTTTTTGGAGATTGAAGAAGAATGAGTACCCCGATAACAACGATGAATGCTGCACTGAAAACCGCTTTTGAACCGCCGCCGCAACCCCTTACTAAACGCATCCCTTTGGGCTTGAACGCCCGCAAGGTCGTGAGTATGCGTTATGCACTCAAAGATGAAAAAGGCAAGCCCGTCGAAGAATGGGACGACATCGTAGCCCGCGTGGTGGGCCATGTCGCGCAGGGCGAATCCGACCCCGCGCAACGCCAACTGTTTTATGAAACGATGAGCGAAATTATGCTCAATCGTGAGTTTATTCCGAACACGCCTTGCCTGGTCAACGCCGGACGCCCCAACGGTCAATTGGCGGCCTGTTTTGTGCTGGACGTGCCCGATTCCATCGAAGGCATTATGAACCACGCCAAGGCTTGCTCGATTATTCATCAGAGCGGCGGCGGAACGGGAATGACCTACGAATTTCTGCGGCCTTCGGGTTCGATGGTCAGTTCGACGCGCGGCGTGGCTTCGGGGCCGGTCTCGTTTATGAACATCGTCAATCAGGTGACGGATGTGGTCAAACAAGGCGGCGTGCGGCGCGGTGCTAATATGGGCATGATGCGCTGCACCCACCCGGATTTGTTGCGCTTTATCCACGCTAAAAACGACCAGCATTCACTCACCAACTTCAATATCTCGGTCAATGTGACGGACGCTTTCCTGGCGGCGGTGGATAACAACGAGTGGTTTCAACTCGAATTCAAAGGCGAAAAGTGGAAAGACGCGATTTACGACCCCGTAACGGGCGAAGATTACGCGGTCTATCGTTGCAAAGACGGCACAACCATGACCTTCGCCGACAAAGCCGCGTTTGAAGCCGCCGATTTATCCACTTGCGTCAAAGAACTGCCGCCCCGCCCGGGCTTGGCCTACGCGCCCGACATCTGGAACCGCATCATCGCTTCGGCCTGGAAATACGCCGAACCCGGCATCTGCTTTATTGATGAAGTAAATCGCCACAATCATTTGACGAATTCCATGGGGCCGATTTTTAGCAGTAATCCTTGCGGTGAACAGTTCCTCCATTTCAATAATAGTTGCAACCTCGGTTCGATTGATTTATCGAAGTTCCACGACGCCCAAGCGCGGGTTGATTGGGCGCGTTTGCGTGAAACGGTGCGCTGGAGCACACGCTTTTTGGACAATGTGATTGATGTTTGCAAATGGCCTTTGGTGGAGATTCACGATGTTGTTCATCGCACGCGGCCCGTCGGTTTGGGCATCATGGGCTTTGCGGATTTGTGCCTCAAGTTGAATATCACTTACGGCGAACAGGGTTCAATTGACTTTATGGACGAGATGATGGGCTTTGTGCGCCGCGAGGCTTGGAAAGAAAGTATCCGTTTGGGCGCGGAGAAAGGGACTTTTCCCGAATATCTGCCCAACAAAGAGGCTTACGACAATTTTCTCATCGAACTCTTGGGCGCGGACACGATTGAAGCCGAATTTGGTGGGCGCATTACGCCGCGCAACTACGAAACTTCGACTATCGCGCCGACAGGTACGATTTCGCTCGTGGCGGAAACTTCTTCGGGCGTGGAACCCAATTTCTCTTGGGCATACATTCGCACGGACACGCTCGGCACGCGCACCTACGTTCAAAGTCTGGCCGCGCAAGCCCTCGGCCTGGAGGTTGACCAAACCGACCAGGATTCGATTGACCGCGCCTCCCGCCACGTTGTCGAAAACGAGGCTAAATTGCCCAAGCACTTCATTTCCGCGTTGAATATCACCTCCGACCAGCACGTCCGCGTGTTGGCGGCGGCGCAGCGCAACGTAGATAATTCGGTCTCGAAAACCTGTAACGGCGCGAAAAACGACACGGTGGAAGATGTTGACCGGCTCTATCGCCAAGCCCGCGAATTGGGTTGCAAGGCCGTCAGTTATTACCGCGACGGCTCACGCGAAGGCCAGGTTTTGACCGCGATTGAGACTAAAAAGGAAGAACCGGCAGCAGAAGTGGCGGCGGTTAGCGTGGAAGCGGACGACGAATACAACGAAGCCTTGACGCATAACAACGCGAACATTTCCCACGATGCCGCTTTGGAAGACCCGTTCGCGGGGCGCATCGAACGTCCGCGCGAACTGCAAGGTTCGACCTGGCGCATTCCTTTTGACGGCGTAAACCTTTACGTTACCGTCAATCACGACGGCTTCAACGTCCTCGAAGTCTTTGCCACCGGCCCGATTTCGGGCGGCGTGGGAATGTTGGCCTCAAAGATGTTGCGCGGCGGTTTCGATGTGCTGGACGTGGCGCGTAGCCTCAACAAAGTAACCGGCACCCACTCCGTCTGGTTCAACCAAAGGCTTCTGACCTCGCCGGAACAAGCGGTAGCGGAATGCCTCTTGCTGATTTACCGCCGCATCAAAGGCCAACCCGACTCGGCCCGCGCCGTAAAAAAAAACGCTGACGCTCCCGTTGCGCCGGTTGTCGCCGCCCCGACGGTAATTGAGACCGCCGCGCCGGAACGCCAGATGTCGGCTTTGGTCAGCGAATGTCCCGAATGCCGGGGTCAGTTGGAGCACGTTTCGGGCTGCGATTGCTGCCGCGATTGCGGTTACAGCAAGTGTAAATAATCGCTTGCCAGCTATAACGCAAAGCCGCTAAAACCTTGTAGTTTTAGCGGCTTTTGTGTTTTCGGAAGTGGTTGCAAAAAAACTGTTAAGCAGGTAAGAGAAAATTTTCCGGTATAATGCGGAAGCCCGCACTTCGTCAAGGGCGTAGCGACACACTTACTTCGTGCGTGTTTCCGCATTTGGGTTAGCCCGCAACATAGTCTTGTCTGCTTACTTGCCGGGGTGAGTTCAAAT
>JAYVJN010000505.1:0-14022 GCA_043769325.1 Acidobacteriota bacterium | reverse complement strand
ACGAATGCAAATTGTTGAGCGTTGAGTCGGATGAAGCGGCAAAGGGCAAGATTCATAGCATCACAACTTTAGGGATTAGTCCTAATTGCCCGAACTGCGAAAGTGCACCGGGGTTAGGTGTCCAGGAACATCTTTGCGCTGATGCTCAGTCGTTATTGTCGAGTGCGCGTGAGACCTGCCCTTTTTGTGAGGTGTCCTTGGTCAAGCCAAATTCCGCGCCGCCTACATGGTCGCTGGGGCCTCCTTGCCGCAACTGTCATCGCCGCTCAGAGGCAGGATTCGATTATTGTATGTTTTGTGGAGAAACTTTGTCCCCAATTGCCGTAGCTGCGTCCGTGTCTCCGGTACTACCTTCAGCCACAGCACCAACTGCCTTCCTTTCGCTCGACGCCACTATTGTTAGTTTTGAGACCAATGCTGTACCGCCGCCGAGTATTCCGCCAGTAATGAGAAGCAACATAAATAAACTAATAGTAGTCGTGGCGGCATTAGTTATGGCGGCTTTCTTAGTCGTGATACTGGCAACCTCTTTGAGGAAAAATAATGCTTCTACCCAAGAGGTGACGGGTAATTCAAGCATCCCGGTTACTTTCCCAACTCCTCAGCAGTCTGCACCAGTACAGCAAATCAACGAAAGTAACTATGAAACTTGCGTTTTATCGAATAATGTAGCTGGTTTTTCACGAGTCAATGTAAGGCGCAACTGTGACACAGGTGATTGTGCTGAAATTGGCCGTTACTCTGATAATACCCAAGTTAAAGCAACCGAAGAGCGTGTTGACCGTTATGTCAAAGGCAGACAATTCACGTTCCGTAAAATTTACATTAATGATAACGAATTTTGGGTGGCGGAAAAGAAGCTGCGTTGCAACTGAATGGAAATATCATATGCAAACCTCTAACACTTATACCTTCCCAACACAGTGCTGGCATATCGCTTATCTAATTATCTGTCTTTGTCTCGCCACCTCTTGCCATGAAGCTACACCCGACTCTAGCAATAGTTTACCGATTACCAAGAATAGTAATTTGCCGGGTCCACAGAATAGGTCCGCTACGCAACGTATTAAAAACCAAAAGTATCTGGTGAGCTTGCCGGCTAACTTCAATTTACCTGTCGAAACCGATGAAGTCGGTTGGCGGATTCTATCCGATTATGGGGCCGTTTATGTAGCGCGGGGCGGGGTGACGAACCCGCCCATTATACGCTTCAAGGGTCCGGCAGACACGGCTCAATGGCAAGCTGGGCTGAAAATTGCTCAAACACTAATCGGTGGTATCAAAGTCGAATTACAGCAACCAGCGATGGAGGCTTTATTTGCAGCGCGTGAAGAGGCTCACAAAAATCAGTCCGACATCACGCCGCGCGGTGCTGATTCGGCACGGCGGAGTTACGAAGAAACGGTTGTGTTATGGAATAGCCGCGTCCATCCGGCACTAGAGCATTGGGTTGCAGTAGGCCGCTTAAACGCCTCTGAAGCTACCAGGCTCAGGGCCTTGCCAGCTTCGGAGCAAGTCCCCGAAGTGTTGAAGTTAGAGTCGCAAGGAATCTATTTCAGCAAAGATATGGCTAAGTCAATTCTTTACTCCGTCGCCGCGCCAGGGTCATCCCAGCATATTTCTTTGCTGGCGTTAGATGTAAAGGAACATGAAAACCCCAGTATCCGGACACTATTGATGCGTCATGGTTGGTTTCAAACAGTAGTATCTGACTTACCACATTTCACGTTTTTAGGGGTGACTGAAGAACAAATGTCAGAATTAGGCTTAAAGCGCGTCAAATCTGGGGATCGCATATTTTGGGTGCCGGCCCTGGCTGCTGATTAGCCATTTGCGTATTGGGTTAACTGCTTGCACTGAAAAGCCAAGGGATACCAAGAAATGTTTAGGTGATCAATGTCCGTAGTGTAACAAAGGGGTAACTTGGAAAAATGATTGGTTGATGGCAAGTTATATTGGAACAAAGGAGTATACTATGATTCGACAACTCATCTTATTTGTCCTATTAACGTTGTGCGTTGGCGGCTGCCGGAGCCGCGACAGTTTAGCGATCAAGGAAGGTAGCAAAAGCGTTATCGCACGAGGCCAGCAAATACTCTTTGTCGCGCATCCGACTGCTAAATATGTGGATATGCAGTTTGAGGGCTACGAGAAACAGGATAATAACTATTTGCTGACCTTCGATATTGAATATCGCGGTTTGATTTTCAACAAAAATAGCCAATTTTTGAAACTGCTGGTCACAGTAGATAAGAATGGCACCTTGAAGGATTACAACTGGGGGCGGGATACTGGTTCTGTTCCTCCAGGTACAGTAACGCAGGCCCTCGGCAGTACTTTGACCGAGGCTTTAGGTAACAAATTACGGCGTTAGTTTGTTTTTCAACATAGGTCAAAGCCACTAACTAGGTCATGCAACCAGACAGGAGAATGATGAAACACTACACAATCATTTTAGGTTTATCCCTACTAGGTTTGGCGATAACTGTGGCGTGTGGTTCGCGCCATAAATCTGGCCCTAATCAAGAACCAAACGCATCAAAAAAACTGCTGACATTTGACAAGTCAGATGCTGCCAATCCGACAGCGTCTCCTAACATAAACGTCTCAAATAACAGTAGGGGGAGTGAGTCGTCAACTGAAAACCCCGCGCAACTGCGCCAACCTCAAGACCTGGCCGCCGATAGTTTCAGCAACCCTAAACTGAAACCGATCATCAAGCAAGGAACGTCAACCATAATCATGCGTGGCGAGTCAATTTTGGCCGAAGCCCATCCTACGGCCAGTTTTGCCTCAATGCAATTTGTCGGCTACCAATTGCTCGGTAATGAACAATACCTGCTCGTTTTCGACCTCCAATACTCTGGTTTAATGACACAAAAAATGTATTGGTTGAAGCTCTTAGTAACCCTTAATGGCAATGGTGAGACGAGTGAGTATGTCTGGGGACGTGATACTGGAATGATACCACCTGGTGAAGTCAGCAATGCCTTGCGTAATATAGTCAAGACCGCTTTCCATAAGGACGAGTCGTAGTATTGAGTCATCGCAGCAAATAGTGAAACACACAAGAGTAGGCCAGATAGCAAGACGCCGTGTGTATAGCATTTCAAAGTCAACTTGCGTCAAATAAACGGCCTTTTTTCTGGCACACTGCAAGGTTAAGTAAAATTGGTGAAATTTGACCGCTCTGAGGCACTAATCCGTACCATATAACTGGTCTAGCTTTCCTATGTACTAAATACCTACCGGATACTTGAGTTTCACGACATAGTTGCTTTGCATTTGAAAAGGTCCCTTGCCCTATCTGGAGGAAACAGTCCGTGAATTGGTGATTCCCTTCAATCTCAGCCTCGCTTGTTATGTTATAGCGATGAGGTAAGCACTCCTCCAGCTAACATATTTCTCCTGAAATTGCTGGCAAACTTTGCCATCTATTGTTATAGTGAAGTTGCACAAAGAGGATTTGCATTATGGCAACCATGAACATTTCATTACCCGATACCCTAAGAAGCTACATTGAAAGCCGCGTTTCTAATGATGGCTACGGCAACGTAAGCGAGTATTTCCGCGAACTTGTCCGCCTCGACCAGAAGCGCAAAGAACAAGAACGCCAAGAACACACCTATCTGGAAACCCTGCGCGAAGAAGTACAAGCTGGCTTGGAAGCGTTAAAAGAAGGTAGATTTACAGACTACAATTCAGCGGATGAGCTTATCAACGATATTCAACGGGAAGGACAAAAGCGACTAGCCCAAAATAAGCGCGGCCACAAATAATGAAACTTCGTCTTACTGAACCCGCCAAAGATGATTTACTGGACATCTGGCAGTATCTCGCGCCGAAAGACCCTGATGCCGCCGAACGGCTAATGCGAATGTTTCATGAGAAATTTGAGCTACTGCTTAAATTTCCCAACATTGGCAAAGAACGCCACGATCTTGTAATAGGCATCCGCGCCTTTCCTGCCGGAAAATACCTCATTATCTATCAACCCTCAGAGGATATGTTAGAGATTGTCCGCGTCAGGCATGGCTCTACCAATTTGAAGAAGTTGTTTGATATTTAGTGACGCACATACTTTCGCAGCCTGGCTGGTTATCCCCTGATAACCTCCTCGGTCACTGCCAAATACCGATAGACACTCGCTTTCGACAAGCCGTAGGCTTTCATCAACTCCTTGATTAACACGCCTGCCGCGCGTTGCGACTTTAGTTCCGCTTGCTGCTCCATCGTCAATTTCTGCCGCGCCCCAAACCGGACACCTTTCTCTTTGGCCTTATTAATGCCGTCTATCTGTCGCTCGGCGCGGATTTCCGTCTCAAACTGGTTGATGGCCCCCAACATATTAAACAAAAGCCGGCCCGTCGCATCTCCCGTGTTGATGTTTTGATCCAGCACTTGTAAAGCTACCTCTTTTCGTTTCAGCTCATCAGCAATCTGACACAGATGCAAAGTTGACCGCGCCAAACGGTCAAGCCGGGTGATGACCAGCGTGTCCCCTTCTCTGACGTATTCCAGGCAAGCCGCCAGTTGCGGACGCTTGCCCCCCGCCGCGCTTTTCTTCTCCTGGAAGATTTTCCGGCAGTGTTGCAGCTTATCCAGTTGGACTTCCAGACTCTGACCCACCGAACTGACCCGCGCATAACCGACGAGCGCCATAATTTTCTTTTCACCTTTCCCAAGTGTGTCAATTTAATTAAGACCTTGTGAGAAGTATATCATAAGACATAAAATGAGACACACCTCCGCCAATGTCTCGTAAAGTGTACTTTTTGAGACCTTCTTCATATTCTCAAAAACTATTAGACTCAGCGTTTACGCTGAGTCTAATGAGACTAGAACGCACTCTGAGAAGCAAACTTCCGAGTGCAAGTTTAGAGCAGGGCGAGCGTGGGGTCGCCGAATAGTAGCCAGGTGCGGCGCACTTCCGGGTCGTTGGTTGTCTGCTTGGCGGCGCGGGCCGCGTCGCCCAAGCGCGCGCCGTGTTGGAATAATTGGCGCGCCATTTCTTGGTTGGCGGGGATTTGCCCCGTCGCCGGCGTCAGCGCGCTGGAAGCCCAGACCGCGACGGCCCCGCCGTGAGGAGCACGCATGAGAGATTCCGCGAGGCTGACTGTGTTGAGGTCGTGGAAATAACCGTTGAGGCAGTTCATGGCGACGACAACAGGCAGCCGCGTGTTGGTCAAATTCTGGGCGTCGGCGGCGTTGAAGATGGGCGCGCCCGTCCAGACTTCCACCGAACCATGACCGGCGTAATTGACCAGCGCGGGGCCTTGATTGAAGGCGTTGACGATGGCGGTGCGGTTGGCGGCGTCGGGGTTGGCGGCGCGGTTGATAAAGGTAGCCGGCATCTGCGCCGGCAAGAGGGCGCGGACGGCCTGATTCATCGCCACAAAGTCGTAGCCTTCGGGCCGGTCGGAGACCAGCAACGCGCCGTCGCTGAGGTGCGGCGTGAAGCCAAGTATTTTATTGACCATCAATTGGGCTTGCGCCGGATTGCGAGCGGGCAAGCGTCCAATGCTCATCTCGCCCACGCCGTCGCCGTCGAAATCGGCCAGTGATTCATCCGACGAAGTTTCCAGGTAAAACGTATTGACATAGCCCGTCGGCATTACGTCCTGGTCGCCCAAACCGAGATAATTGCGCGGGTCATAGCTGGCGTCGCCCACGAAAAGGACGTATTGCGGGGCGGCGGCCCAGCGCGTCCGGGCCTGGCGCAGGAAAGCGCGGATAGCGTTGACGTTTTTGTCGCCGTTGCTGAATTCGTCATAGACATCCTCCAACGCCACTACCGCCGTGCGAAGGCCCTGGGCCGCGCGCCTTTCTGCCAGGGGGGATACGGCGGAATGCCAGGCGCGCGGGGCCAGGATGAGAAATTCGTAGGCGTGGGCCGGGTTTGTCCAGTCCGAGAGTTCGTTGCGGGTGACGGCGGCGGGCGTGAGGGCGCGGTTGGCGGTTATCGCCAAAAGCGCGCGGTTCTGCGAATTGCCATCAACGCGCAGGGCATAGCCATTGGCGACGGCTTCGCTACGGGCCGCGAGTTGGTACGGGCGGGCCGGGTTGGTGACATCGAAAACGCGGGCGTCGGCGGTAGTGAAACCATTGACGGTCAAGCCGTTACGCGAGCCGGTGGCAAATAGTAGGTCGTTTTCGGCCTCGTAGCGGCGGGCGTAGGTGAGGCGCAGATAGTCGGTCAGGGAAACGTCGCCGGCGGTGGCGGCTTGCAGCGTAACCGTATTGTCGCCTTCCTGTAACGCGCTCTGGACAAAACTAAAGCGGGCGGTTTGTCGCGTTTGGCCGTTGAAAGTAATTTCGCCAAGCGTTTGACCGTTGAGTTGGACGCGGACTTGGTGCGCGTCGTCGGTTGCGCCTTGCAGGGCGACGGCAAGCGTGGCCGGCGCAGTGGCCGACGAATCCAGCTTGGCAACCCGCAAAGTCTGTGGCGACGCCGTTTGTGTGATAACGGCCCCGAAGAAGTTCTCGGTTTCCTCGCCGTTGCTGAGAGCCGCGAAATAGATGGTGCGGTCTTTACGCTCAACCGTATAAGCAAAGGAAAGTGCTGAGGACTGAGTGCTGAGTGCTGAGTCAGGCAGGGCCGTCTCCCCGTCTCCCTTTCCCTCGCTCCGGCCGCCGCGCGGGGCCACGCGCGCGGGCGGGCCGATGCGGAGGCCCGGCGTGTTGCCGGCAATGAGCCAATAGGTGCGCGTGTCAGTTTCGCGGGTGTCGCGGCCCGTGCCGTAAAATTCGATGATGCCGTTCGCACCGAGCGGCCCGTCTTCGCGCCCGCTTTCGGTGAAGACGTTGAGCGGAATTTCCGTGCCGTCGGCGTAGAGTTGGAGGAAACGGGCGTTGGCGTTTTCTTCTAAACCGCTAGCCAAGAGTTGTTGGCCGTTGACACGGTGCAAACCGGCCTGCCGGACGGCGATTTTGACGGAGCGCACGCCGGCCTGCGGATTGGGGAGTAGAGAAGCGGGCGCGTTGAGCGATTTACGCGCCGCTTGCGGGTATTCCCTGACAAACGAAGCGTTGGCGTTAGCTGTGGATAATGCGCCGAGCGTCGGCGAGGATTGCGGGCGTAAGCCGTTGATTACCGCGCATTCCGCGTTGAGCAACCCGCAATCCGTGACACGGACGGGGCCGTGCATTGAGCGTTTGCCGTTCAGGTCAACATCTTCAATCCAATAGACGGCATCTGCGCTTCCTGGCGCGTCCCACCAGGAATAATCGTAACCGGATGAAAGCTGCGCGCCGCCGAAGGAGAGGGCCGAACCCGCCAGCAATTCAGGCGTCAGGCGTACCAGGTTGTTAGTGTTGTCCTGGCGATAGACGTAAAAGCCTAAGTTGTTGGTTTCCCAAGAGCTATGCCAGCGCACGAGGTTGCCGTTGTCGAAGCGGTAAGCGTCGTACTTCTGGATGTGGGCGGCGGTGGGCGCGGTGACGCCGACGGTGCCGTCAAGGTAAATCGCGGTCAGGCTTTGCGCCTGGTCGTCGGAGATGTCGCGCACGACGGGTTGGTCGCCAAAGCCGACGGGCGAAGTGACGAGACTGCCCGCGACGTTGAAAGTAATGGTTACCACCTGGCGTGCGCCGGCGGTGAATGGCGTGGCAGAATCAACCACAATGCCGATACGCCCGGCGGCGTCTTGGCTGACGTTGCGCGTCAAGGTCGTGCCGGCGGGCAAGCCCGTGCCGGCGGCGATGCGCGTTTGGTCGCCGTTGAGCGACAGAATCGCGGGGTTGTAGGTAAGACTGAAACTCAAGGCCACCTCGTCGCCGCCAGAGTCAAGTTCAACCGGAACAACCACCTGGCTGCCGGGCGTAACCGTCTGGCTGACCACGCGGACGGTGCGCGGAGGATTGCCGCCGCCGTGCGGGGCCGCCACTGCGGGGCCGTTGCCGGGCGCGTTGGGGCCGTTGGCAAGGGTCAAAGCGTCGAGCGCGGCGGCGTAGCGGCGGGCCTGGGTGATGTCGGTGGCAGACAAAGAACCGTTGCCGCCGCCGGTGCGCGGGGCTGCATCGGCGCGTTGGAATTCGCTGCCAATGGCGGCGGTGTCCAAACCGGCCACGAAGCGGCGTGTTTGGGTCACATCAGTAGCCGAGACCGCGCCGTTACCGTTGGGGCGCGGGGCCACGTCGGATTCAAAGGTGGCGGGGCCGCCGACGTTGACCGTCAGCGTGTAACTTGTTTGGCCTTTGCAGCCGTTGGCGTCAGTTGCGGTGACCACCAAAGGGAAAACGCCGCTCTGTGTCGGTGTGCCGGAAAGGGTGTCGCCGCTTAGAGTGACGCCGTTGGGCAGCGCACCGGTGAGCGCGTAAGTAGAGGAACCAAAGCCGCCGGCAGAGGTTAATTGCTGCGCGTAAAAGTTATTAAGCGTGGCCGCCGGCAGCGTGGCGGGGCTGACCGTAATAACCGGGCATTCGCTGGCCCAGAAACCGCCGCTCAGAACGTAAGCCGCCCCGTTGGAAATGGCGGTCACGGCTTGGCCGATAGTTGCCGAAAGGCTGAACGAACCGCCGGAACTATCGCCGCCGCCGCCCGCGATGACGGAAGAAGTAATCTGGTAACTCCCGCCGGATTGCGCCGGAATAGCGGGCGCGGCGACGAGAACGAGTAAAAAGAGGGCGCAAGCGGCGCGTAGGCGTTTGATGGTTTCGGCGTTCATGGTTTTATTCTCCAAGCAAAAGGGTTCCGGTCATTGGTTGCGGAGGTGTGTTTTTTCACTCTCAAACTACATGGCGCAAGAGGGCGGGAAAAAGGCTCACGCGAGAAGCATTTTTTTAGCTTCGGCGTCTTTTTGCAGCGCAGCGCACAATTGCGGTAAACTAACGCCGTCAGGAGGGCCTTGTTATGTCAACCGTTATCGCGGAACCGCCGACAGATATTTACGACATCACTGAAATTGCGAACCACGTCCGGGCCGTCGCCAAAACACTCGTCACGGAGGATGATGAACCTGTGGACAATCTCTATTGCGCCAAACTCCAACGCTTGCTGGTGGCAATTCTCTACGCTTCCTGGCTGTTGCCAGAGAACCCGGAGAATCCCGCCGCGCCGCGCTCTTTTTTGGCCGACGCCAACGTCGGCATTTACTCCACTTTGCGCGGACGGCCTTTAGTACCGGACGTTTTTCTCAGTGTCGGGGTGGAAATCGGAGAGGAATGGCAGACCGACAAAGAGCCGCGTTGCTACTTTGTCTGGGAGTTTGGCAAGCCGCCCGATATGGTCTTGGAAATCGTCTCCAACAAGGTTGGGAATGAACTCGGCAGCAAGTTACAGGATTACGCGAGGGCCGGGGTTCGCTACTATGTTGTTTACGATGCGTGGCTGAACTTGGGCGCGGTTCCGGTGCGTGTTTATGAGTTGGCCGGCGGCGGCTACCGCCTACGGCCCGACCTGCTGTTGCCGGACTTGGGGCTGGGGCTAACACTTTGGGAAGGAACTTTTGAAGGCTTGCGCGGCGATTGGCTGCGTTGGACGGACATGGGCGGAAAGCAACTCTTGACCAGCCAGGAACTGGCCGACCAAGAAACCGCCCGCGCCGGCCAGGAAACCGCCCGCGCCGACCAAGAAGCCGCCCGCGCCGACCAAGAAGCCGCCCGCGCGCAACGCCTGGCCGCTAAGTTGCTAGAACTGGGCCTGGACGCCGGGAACATTTGACGTTTGCGAGGTGAAGGCAGCGAGACGTGAGGGGCCGGCGATTTATGCGCCGGTGCCCTCGCGTTTTTTGTCGTTTAGGGCAAACAAACGGCGGCTTGGGGGTTGAGCGCGCAGACCGCTTGGCGCAAGGCTTCCAGTTGCGTTTTGAGAGCGCCGTTTTCGGCTTTGACGCTCTTGAGTTCTGCTTGCTGGGCCTGGATTTGGGTTTGCTGTTCTTTCACGGCTTCGACCAGAACCGGCACGGCGTTGGCGTAACTGACGGATTTGTAGCCGTTGGCGTCCGTGTTGACGAGTTCGGGCAAAACGGTTTCGACTTCTTGGGCGATGAAACCGATTTGCAGACGCGCATCTTTTTGGAGTTCGGGTTTCCAGTTGTAAGTTACGCCGCGCAGACGCATGACCGCATCAAGCCCGCCCGCGTAGGTTTGAATATTGGTCTTGTAACGCGCATCGGAATTTTGGAATAAAACTCCGCCGATAAACAGGTTTCCGTTGCTCTCTAATACCATTCTAGCGCTGCCGTTAGCGTTCCAGAAAAATCTATCGGGTGAATTGAAACCCACTTCAGCCGCAGTGGAAACAATGGAACTTAAGTTATCGGTGCTGCCGCGCAGAAATAGGGTATTGCCATTCAGGGACAGACCATCGCCCATGCCGCCCGGCATACGAATTCTATCGAAACCGTTGCTTCTGCCGAGCGTGATGGTGTTGCTGGCGGAAGCAGTTGCGCCCGCGCCGATGGCGGTGGCAAAACTCAGCCCTGCTGCGCCGACATTCGCACCGCTCCCGACCAGCGTGTTGCTGCTGCCGGTAAGGTTGTTCAAGCCGGTGTCGTTGCCGAGAAAGACGTTGCCCGCGCCGGTTGTGTTGCTGAAACCCGCTTGCCGTCCGATGAAGGTGTTGAAACTGCCTTGATTTGTCTGCCCCGCGTTAGTGCCGAAGAAGACGTTGAAACTGCCTGCCCCATTCGACGAACCTGAGTTGTTGCCAAAAAATGCGTTTTCGCTGCCCGTCGTGTTGTTGTTGCCCGCACTTGCACCAAAGAAAGAATTTTGTGCGCCCGTGTTGTTTGCGCCCGCCTGAACGCCGGCAAAGAGATTGCCGACACCTCCGTTGCTCAAGATGCGTTGGCTGCCAATGCTGTAACTTGGCGCATTCATGGAGATGCTCGCATTGAGGTTGTTCGCACTGAGGTTGGTCGCATTAAAGTTGGTCACATTGAGGTTGCTTGTAGTAATTAAGGAAGCAGAGAAAGTCCCGCCGACAGTGCCGTTGCCGCTGATGTTGAAATTGCCCGTCTGCTGTGTCGTCCCGTTTTGGATGTAATTCGTGCTTCCGGCGGTCGGATTGCGGTCATCGCTGAGGCGCGTGTCGTTGGTTTGGACAAATTGATTTGCCGCCGTGCCGCCGAGTTGATTGGAATTTTCCGCCGTCGCCGCGCTTTGCGAACGAATCGCGTAGGGCGCAGACGAAATCGGCTGACGCGGCGATAAAACCGTGCCGGAAACCGTAATTTCCAAAAACCGCGCCGCCCCGTTGAAACTGCTCGCCCCGAAATCAAGATTGACCGTAAAAACGCCGTTCACGACTTGGACGGTTGGATTTGAAATCGTTGTCCCGACTTGCGTCCCGCCCGAAACCGCGTCGAAAAGCGCGAACTGCATATTATAAGTTTCGTTGGTCGGTTGCGGCATAGCGGAATCGGTAAATCGTCCTTGATAACTGAATCCGCTCGTTTGCGCCTGTGCCGCAAAGGTTAAAATTAAAATCATCAAGAAACTTGTCATTAATAAAATTTGCTTTTTCATCATTTTTTTCTCCGTTGAAAATTTGCTTTCACTCAAATAGGCGCGAAACGCTGGCGAAAACTTGCACGGCGGGAAATGTTTTTCAAGTGCGGAAGCCCGCACGAAGTAAGGGCGAAAATTAGTGCGCCCTTACTTCGTGCGGGCTTCCGCATTGCAGTTTCATTTTTGTGCTTTGCAAAGTCCGGCGTTGGGATTTGCCGCGCAGACGATTTGTTTTAGTTCTTCGATTTGCTTTTGCTGTTGTGCGAGACGATTTTTGAGTTCGGCGTTTTCGGCGTTTGCCGTCTTTAAGTTTTCAATCTCTTGCTTTTGCGCTTCGATTTGGGTTTGCTGTTCTTGGACGGCGTTGACGAGGAGCGTGCTGAGGCGGTCGTATTTGACACCTTCGACTTGTCCGTTTTGGTCACGGACGGCAAGCAGCGGGTCAATCGCGGCGACATCTTCGGCAACGAAGCCGAGGTCGCGCATTCCGCCGTCTTTCCAAGTGAAGCTGACGGGCTGTAAGCGTTTGATAAAGTCTAACCCGTTCAAATAGGGGCTGATGTCGGTTTTGTAACGCCGGCTCGAAGAACAAAGAGAAAGTTGGTTGCTGGCGTTGATGCAAGCCGCCGTGCCGCCCGCCGTGCCAAAAAATTGGACGCGCAGCGTTCCCGCGACGTTCACTTGGTCTGTGCTGCGACCGAGAGTAACGGTGTTGCTGGTGGTCGTTAAAGCCCCCGCGCCGATGGCGGTGGCGAAGGATAAACCGTTGCTCATATTCGCGCCGCTGCCGATGGCGGTGTTACTGTTGCCCGTTGTGTTGTTTAAGCCGGTGTCATTGCCGATGAAAACATTGCCGCTGCCGATGGTTACGTTCATCCCCGCTTGTCGTCCGATGAAGGTGTTGAAGCTACCCGTTTGGTTTGACCTTCCCGCGTTTGTGCCAAAAAAAGCATTGGAACTGCCGGTTGAACTGAAACCCGCGTTATAACCGAAAAAGGAGTTGTCGCCGCCATCCGTGTTCGAGATGCCCGCTTGCATACCAAAGAAGGAGTTTTGATTGCCGGTGGTATTGCCTAAGCCCGACTGATTACCGAAGAAAGAATTGCCGGTGGCGATATTCGACGCGCCGGCTTGATTGCCGAAGAAAGAGTTTTGTTCGCCGCTCACATTTGCCGCGCCCGCATTTGAGCCAAAAAAAGAATTGCGGTTGCCGCTCGTGTTTGCCGCGCCGGAGTTAGCACCGAAAAAAGCATTGTTTTGACCAGTGTTGTTGGGTGCGACATTCACGCCCGCAAAGAGATTGTTAAAACCCGCATTGCTAAAAGCGCGGACATTGTTCAGATTGTATTGCGGCGCATTGACGAATAAACTTCCGGTAACTCCAACCGCATTGACAGTGTTCGCCGTGAGTGAACCGCCGATAGTTCCGTTGCCCGAAATGTTGAAATCGCCCGTCTGTGGCGCTGTGCCGTTTTGAATAAAACTGTTGCCGAGATTGGGCAAATCCGCCAGTTGAATCGGCGAACTCGTCCAATTCACGCCGTCGCTGCGAAGAAAATTGCCCGTCGCGCCCGACACGCTTAAACCCGTGCCACCATTGGCAAGCGGAATGATGCCGAGCCGCGCGTTATTGAGCGTGCCGGTGGCGATGTTCGCGGCGTTCAGATTGGTGATGTTCGCGCCGTCAATGTTGAAGTTGCCGGTGATTGTGCCGGTAACATCGAGATTGCCCGGAACTCGCACGGTGTCCAACGCCCGCCCCAAAACCACCGAATTATTTTGGTTGGCAACCGCGCCCGCGCCGAGTGCGGTGGCAAAATTCGGGTTGCCCGTGATATTCGCGCCGCTCCCGACGAGGGTGTTGCTGTTGCCCGTCGTCAGGCTCAGTCCGGTATCGTTGCCAAGAAAAACATTGCCCGCGCCCGTCGTGATGTTGCGCCCCGCACGCCCTCCGATGAGCGTATTGAAACTGCTCGTCAAAAGTCGTCCCGCCTCTGTGCCAAAGAGCGCGTTGGAGCCGCCGGAAAAGGTCGTTTGCCCGGCATTGTTGCCAAAAAAAGTGTTGTCCGTGCCGGTTGAAAGGTTGAATCCGGCATTGATGCCGCCGACAAAATTGCCGCCGCCGTTGGAACTCAAAGCGCGAAAACTGCGAATATTGAACTGCGTTTCGGTGTTGACCGCGTTGCCGGAAAACGTCCCGCCCGCCGTGCCGTTGCCCGAAATATTGAAATTACCCGTTTGCGCCGTTGTCCCGTTTTGAATGTAATTCGCGCTTCCGGCTGTCGGCGTGCGGGCATCGCTCAAACGAGTGTCGTTGGTTTGGACGTACTGGCCCGCTGCTACGCCGTTGAGTTGCGTGGCGTTGTCGGCGACGGCGGCGGACGCGCTGCGGATGGCGTAAGGCGTGGGCGTGAACGGGCTGCGCGGCGTGAGCGGGGTAAAACTACCCGTACTCGCGCCGGGCCGCACCGCGATTGCCAAGAAACGCGCTCCGCCGTCGAAGGCCGCCGCGCCGAAATCGAGTTGCGCGGTAAAGACTCCGTTGACAACCGCGACATCTTCCAGCGTGAC
>JAYVJN010000504.1:0-4223 GCA_043769325.1 Acidobacteriota bacterium | reverse complement strand
GGCGGCTTAACTGGCAACCAGACAATTCTAGTTCGACAAATTGGAAGTATCCTTGATAGACGCGCACTTTACGAGCCGCGTCGAATTTCTGAGGCGGATTCTCTTTCAATTCCTGGTCAATTTTAGTGAGGTCTTGTGGGGTTAGTAATTGCGTTCCGATTTCAGGTGTCAGGTCTTCGGCGAGGATGCTTGCGTACAGCAAAGTGTTCTCATTGGCCTTGAGGCTGACATCCGGCGCAATGGATAGGAGAATCTGTTCAGCGAAGGCTACACTTACATTGACCGCGTTGTTAATAGCGTTGTTGGGTTGCTGGAAGATGATTTCGGGGGTAGGTGAATAAACCCCCAAGCCTCTTTATCGGCTATCAGCACTGCAATATGCAAGCCGGGAGCGCAAAGAATATCAATCCGATTTTGGGCTAAGAGCGTTAATCCCGCTTGCTCACCAAAGCCGAGCCGGAACGCTTCGGCGTCAGCATCAATAATGACACGCAAGGTACTATCTTTGCCGCCCTCAGAAAACTCGCAGAGGGCCTGGGCAACTTTGGCAGAGACGCTAGGCGCGGCGTAAATGATGTGCTGCTTGGCAGATGCGATAATCTCGCATAGCTTTTCGTTGTTGATAAAGGTGAAGGTTTTCATGTCCTTTTGATAAACTGGCGTGTCAATTTCCATGCCCCTTGCTTGGCGGCGATGCCGTTTCATTGTTCATATCAGTTTCCGTTATGCGTCCCGCCCTTCGACAATAGCGATTTCCGCGTCCGTCAACCCGTAGAGCGCATAGACCAATTCATCAATGCGGCGTTCGGCCTCCGACGTAGCGGCGCAGGCGTCGGCACGCTTGGCGGCGATGATTTCCTCCACCAACCCGGCAATTTCGGCTTGTGTGCTTTCAACCGGTTTCTTGCCATCATTCGTCGTTTGTCGTTTCCAGTAAGGCCGTAAACTCTTCGATTTTGGCTTGCAGTAATTTTTTATCAGGCAATTTGGTTGCGTAATCGGCAATCACGGCGGGCGACAGATTGCGGGCGAGGGCGTATTCGACCACCGTATCGTCTTTGCCTTTGCAGAGCAAAATGCCGATGCTGGGGTTTTCGTGGGGACGCTTGACATCGCGGTCAAGGGCTTCGAGATAGAAGTTCAACTGGCCGAGAAATGCGGGTTTGAATTTATCCGTTTTGAGTTCAAAAGCTATCAGACATTGCAAAACGCGATGGTAAAATAAAAGATCAATTGAGAAATCGGTGTTGCCGACTTGAAGCCGAAATTCTTCGCCCATAAACAGAAAATCGCGGCCTAATTCGAGGATGAATTTCTTGAGATTGGCAATCAGGGATTTTTGCAAATTGCGTTCGCTATGGCGTTGCGGTAGATTCAGGAACTCGAAAATGTAGGTGTCTTTGAAAGTGTCTTTGACGTTGGGGTGAATTTCTCTCAGCAGTGCTGAGAGTTTTTGCTGGCCGAGCATGGTTCGTTCAAAAACCGCCGCCGAGATTTGCCGGTCAAGTTCACGGCTGCTATATCTCTCGTGAATACATAGCTTTAGATAAAATTCTTATTCCTCGGTAGTTTTACACCGCGTCAGAATTGTCAGATTATTGGTCCAACTAATTTCTCTCAGCAGTGCTGAGAGTTTGGGCGTATCTTTGTAAGTTTCGTAAAACTGCTTCATGCGCCACAAGTTTTTGTCGGAAAAGCCTTGAACGTCGGGTTCGTGTTGCTGCAAGTAGGCGGCTAATTGCGCGACGACGGATTTCCCCCAATCTTCGCTTGCCACGCGCTTGCTGATGTACTCGCCGATTTGCCAATAAAGGTTCATCAATTCGGCATTAACCGCTTGCATTGCTTGATAACGGGATTTTTTGATGAGATTGACAACTTCTGAGAAATCAGTTTTAAGGGTTAATTCATCCATATTAGTTTCTCTTGCCTTATTTACCGCCCCTCGACAATGGCGATTTCCGCGTCCGTCAGACCGTAGAGCGCATAGACCAATTCATCAATGCGGCGTTCGGCATTCGCAGTGTCGGCGCGGGCGTCGGCGCGCTTGGCGGCGAGGATTTCCTCCACACCAAATCGTTTCGTGTTAAGTTCAGAGTCCACGCTTCAGCGTGCTTCTGTCGCGCTACGCTAGCGGACAAACTGAAGTTTGGACTCTGAACGGGCGGACAAACTGAAGTTTGGACTCTGAACGAAATCGCTAATAAATATCCCAGCTCTTGCCGTAATCAAGAATCGGGTATTCGTTCCATATTTCCAAAGTTTTTTCTTTGCCGTGTTTTTCCAAGAAACTATTTGCGCTCGAAAACGGCCAATCTTGCCAACGCTGAACGTAACCATGTTTGACGGGATTGTGATGAATATAATTGACGCTGGCCCAAAAATGCCGGTTTGATTTCATTTCGCGGTCAAAGAAATTAAACCACACTTGTCTGCCTTGGGCTTCGTCTTCCAGATTCCAAAAACGCGCTGTGCGGCCATGTACTTTGCCTAATTCCTTTCGCAGTTGTTTGATATTGTCGGTTCTAACGAGAATGTGATAGTGATTAGGCAAAACGCACCAGGCAAAAAGACGGGCCTCTGTTTCTTGGCAAAGTTCTAAAATTGCCTTTTCGCATTCAGCCACTCGGTTCGGACTTTCCCCGATAATGTGCGCGTGTTCATAGCACGCAGCAGTAATAATAAAAGTTACGAAACCGACAAATTCGAGATGTGGCGGCGAATGCCAGGGCAAACCGCGACCTTTGCGTTCTCGCAAAACTTCGGCACGTTCTTCTTCGCTCATTTTTCGCCAGTTATACATATTTTCCACCTGTTCAGAGTCCACGCTTGAGCGTGTTAAGTTCAGAGTCCACGCTTCAGCGTGTTTTCTGTCAATGCAGTACGCCTAAGACAAACTAAAGTTTGGACTCTAAACTTTTCCTTCGACAATGGCGATTTCCGCGTCCGTCAGACCGTAGAGCGCATAGACCAACTCATCAATGCGGCGTTCGGCCTCCGCAGTATCGGCGCGGGCGTCGGCGCGCTTGGCGGCGATGATTTCCTCCACCAACGCGGCTATCTCGGCTTGTTGCGCGTCAGTTGCGGTAGGAATAGGGATTTGCGAAACGTAATAATTGATGAAGTCCATAGTGCGGATGGCCCGATTATAGACCAAGTTATACGCATACCAATTGCACAATCTTGACTGTATATAGCCGAGAAAGAATTTCGGCTTTATTTGTGAGCCAAGAATTTTAAGTTCCACGCAAGTGTCGTTTATCAGTCTATTTTCATCATCATAAAAAGCGATAATTTGAATATGCGGAATGGGATTTTGAATGTGAGCAACAATCTTTTGAGCAACAATTTTTGGTTGTTGATAATTGGGAATAAATTTCCCCGCCATCTTATTTTGCAGATAGCGCACATCTGTATCTAGTCCGTAAGGCAAAATATCAATGCCTTTGACGCAAGGGTAATTGTCTTTGGATTCAAACGTAAGATTAGCCGTGATGTTAGAGATGCCGATTTCTGCTCTGACACACTTAGAGCTATCGGGAAAAGACTTTTCTGCGATTTTACTAAGCAAGGTTGTTGGCAGTAAGCCTTTATAAATTTGAGCATTTCGCAAATCCTTGGTGAAGATCTCCGCAATTTCAAATTTACCAAAAACTTTCACCTCATCTTTTTTCAGGTCTAAAGCACCGATTGTGATTTTGCCTTTACGCGGCTTTCTTTTGCGAAGGAGAAAAGCATTTTGTTCTAATAACACTTTATCAAACGCCTTGCTCGCATCCATCAAAAAAGATAAATCATGTTTTAACCACATTTGACGAACACCACGCCAAGACTCGCCGTAAAGCGATTTCTTGGGAATGATGAAAGTCAGAATCGAATCTTCTTTGATAAATTTTTCGAGCGAAATTATGCAAAATAATTCGGCAATATCGCCTGTCGGAAAATCAATCCTCATTTTCTTGCGGAAGAATTGCTTTTCCTCTTTGCTCAAGATATTTCTAAATCCATACGGCGGGTTGCCGATGACAATATCGAAGCCTTTTTCGATGCCGAACATCCATTCGGCGTCGAACCAATCTGCGTGCGCGTCTTGGTTGTCGGGTTGCCAATCGGCAATTTTATTGGCGGCATCGGGGGCAAATCCCGTTTGTTTAAGTAAGGTAGCAATTTCAGTGCGAATCTCTTTATCTTTGTTACGCCACTTTTTTTTAGTTGTCAGCGTG